>QIAS01000408.1:4860-10840 GCA_003225615.1 Acidobacteriota bacterium
GCATTTCCGAGGTAGTAATAAGAAGTCCCCAGGTCAGTGCGAACGTCAAGATTTTTGGGGTCAGCCTTGAGCGACCGGTCGTAATACTTGATCGCCTCGTCATAGTTTTGGGTGTCGTAGTAGATGTTGCCGATCTGCGCTAAAAGAACCGGGTTGTTTGGATCAGACTGCAATCGCGCCTGTAAGGGCTCGGCTTGCTTTTGCGCCATATGCTTGAGCTGCTCAGGCGTAACGCGCGTCTGTCCGCTGGCGGCCGGGCCCGGCTGAGGCGCGCTTCGAGTTGCAGCAGTGCTCGGATCTTTTACCGGCGCCTGGGGCGCCGATCCACGGAAAAAGTAACCCATGACGATTCCGACCAGCAGGCATATTACCGGCCATACGTATGCCTGAATACCTCTCCCATTGTTCTGGTCCGCTGAGTGGTTTTCTCCCATGTGGCACGCCCTTCCGTAAGATCTGCGATTTTTGTCGTACTCAAGATTATGGTTCCGCGAGGTTACAAACCGGAGTGATCCAGATCACATTTTCTTGTGATTAACGCCACATTACCCCCCGAGACGGATCGCCGCGATTTAATGTTTGGCGGTCGCCGCCTTCACGAGCGAGGCAGCGCTGACTGTTCCGTCGGCGTTGTGGCTACGCGAATGGCACGTGAGCGTGCACGTGTTCGTGGCGTGGTTATACGAGATGGGGAGGGCTCCGTTCGGGGCTACGACATTCAGGTCGAAATTGAGCAGCCGTTCTCCTGTAATGTTCGGAGAAAGTGACCCCATACCATGCGACGTATGGCAGACGGAGCAGGAGAAACCCTGCTCTGAGATGTGCGTAAAATGGCCACCCTTGCCCGAGGCGGCCGGCCTGAAGCTCGCGTCAGCCATGATATTCGTCAGGTCATGGCATTTCCCACACAATGCGTATGGGCCGGGGCTGCCGCCCCCGACGCTCAGACTGGGGCTGGGGAAAATGTTCTGCACCGGACTGCCAGGCCCGGCCAGCGGAGGAGGGCCGGGAGCGACCTGGCTGAATTCATAGCGCCGCTCCACGATGTGCAAATATGTCGACCCGTGCGGCCCGTTGGGTCCGGTTCCTCCGAATTCCCGATTGTCGTCGCTATTGTGGCAGTCGGAACAAAAGATTCGCGATCCTGTACCCGCGCTCAGGGTGCGCTGGCTGGCCGTTGTGCCGTCCAGGTTCAGCATGTAACTGCGCAGGCTGGGCTGCGGCCAGGGGCTGCTGCTGTCATGGTTAACTGGATGGCTCGAGGTCGCAGTTGCCCCGAACTCCGGAATCACATTCAGAGGATCGGCTGCGCTGACTGCACGAAGAGGGTAATAACCGTAAATGGGCAATCGCTGCTTGCCGGGGCTGGTTCCGTGACAACGGAGGCAATTTTCGTACTGGTTCACGGCGGGCGTTAACAATGTGGTGCCATCGACCGCGCTGACTCCTGCAATGCCCGTCTGCGAACCACGAATCGCAGGCGGCGGAGAGAACGTTGTGACCTGGAATGAGGAGTGCGCGTTGTGGCAATCCGCGCAGGTCGAGTGCCGGTTGTTCACCAGCACCGTCGGTTCATTCGCGTCGTGCGTATTGCTTCCGGCTGGGTAGGGGTGCCCTACCTTCGCAAATTCTCCGTAAACATTGGCGAGCGGCACCTGCAGGTTGGCGCTTCCGCTGTGACAAATCATGCAATTCTGAGTTGCTGCATCCGTGTTGGCCTGTGGGGGGACCGGGCTGCGCAACAGTTGCGCCGGACCGTTGGAATTGTGCGGCATATGACAAGACAGGCAGGCAAACTGCGCGACCGTCGAATAGCTGCCCATTTTTGCCTGGGCGGCTACGGCGTTGCCCGAGGTTGCATGAATACTCGTCGACCACAATGTCAAAGGGTTAGTCTGGCCATTCAGAGTTCGGCTATTGGGTTCATGACAAGCGAGGCACATCTGCCCATTCACGCTGTCGCGAACCAGGAAGTTCGCCGAGATCGGGTCAATACTCTGCACGTGCGGCTCGTGGCAGGAAGTGCACTCGACGTTGCCATTCACGAGCTTCACTTTATGCAGCGGATCGTTTGTCGTCTGGCTCGCTGCCAGGGTGGCCACCAGGTCGGGAGAATCCTTCAGAGGCAACTTAAAACTGAAGGGATGCGAGCGCGTCAGATCTGTCCCAAACACATCGCTGGTGTACATGGAGCCGCTCATCTGCGGATTTCCAGACGGCACCGTAGTTCCCACGGCAACCGTGCCATCATGGCAGCTCAGGCATAGGCTGGTGTCTCCTCCCGGCAGCGGTTGCATGGTGAGGTTCTGCTCGGTCGTGCTGCTATAGGGACTGTAGGTTTGTACAGAAAGTGTTTGTGTCCAGAGCGGCGTATTCTTTCCGACGCCAGAGTGGGGCGCGTGACAATATTGGCAGGCAGCCGAGGACCCTCCCTTGACCGGAGATGTGCTGTAGGAGGACAGGTCGTGCGCGCCGAGCACGTCCGAAGTCATCTGCGCCTGTGAGGAACCAAAGCAGACCAGCAATACGCAGGCGAGACAGAAGGATTTCACGGTTGTCCTCCTTTCGCCTGCTTACCCATTCCGAAATATCGGAATACCTGAACGCGCTGGTTAAACGAGTCCACCACAAACACGCGGTCATCGCGGTCCACCAAAAGCCCTGTCGGCAATACGAAATGCCCGAGATTTGCACCGCGCCCGCCGAAGTAATACAGCAGCTGGCCTTGTTCGTCGAAGACCTGGACTACTCCCCACAACCCGTCTACTACGTAATAATGACCTTCGGAATCAACTCCGATGCCTTTAGGCCGGAACATATCGCCGCTGGAATCGCCAATCTTGCCGATGGCAGCCCGGAACGCGCCGGACCGGTCGAGAAACTGCACGCGAAAATTCATCGCGTCCACGACCGCCAGCGTGCTGTCGTGCAGGAGTACTTCAGTGGGGAAATTGAATTCTCCTTCGCCGCTGCCGGTTTTGCCGATCTTCTGCAGGATCTGCCCATCCATGTCCAGCATGAAGATCTGGTTCCGCAGCGTGTCGGTTACATAAATCCGCTGTGTCGCCGAGTCCACGGCGATGCCCGTAGGCCGTTTGAAATAACCTTCGCCGCCTTTCAGACTGCCGATCACGCGGCGGTATTTCCCGTCCGCATCAAAGACGAAGATCTTGCCTGACACGGAATCGGTTACATAGATATTGTCGTGCCCATCCACCGCTACACATTGCGGCTGGAGCATTGCATCTTTGTCTTTATAGCGCCGCTGCAGAAACTTGTACTTATGTTCCGTGAAGTCGAAGACGTGCACGATGATCACGCGCCTGCGTGAATCTACCGCAATGCTGTAAGGACTCACCATGCGCTTGTAGTCCGGCTCGCCCGCGATCACGTTCACCAGCTTGGCCCAGAAGCCGGGCTTGCGCCGCGCCTCTTGCTCGGAACGGAAACTGCGCTCAAAGGTGAGCTTGCGGCCACCTTCCAGAAGCAGGTCGGGAGGACGGACCTCGGCTGCCGGAGTGGCTCTCTTGATTTTGATCTTTGTGCCCCAGGCAGGAACCAACAAAAGGGCTACGCATGCCAGGATGGCGGTTCCGCGGCAGGTCTTTCGGGCCCCGATCAGAAGAAATTGAACCATCGCGAAAGGCCAAAATAGTACGTCGTTACATTGGTCGGCGTGGCGCCCGCCAGACCGATGTCTTGCTTGAACCTGGTGTATCCGGCGGTGAAGTACAGCTTCCGGATCGGATACCGGGCTTGCATATTGATCATGTCGCTCAGAATGTGCGCGCTGGTTCCCGGCGACAATGTGTCACTCATGCTTCGGGAGAACGTGCCCGAAAGCTGAAGCTTGCGCATGGGCGACCCGCTCCCTCCCACGGACCATCCTTTCGCATTGTAGAGGACCAAACTATTTGGTGCGATTATCGCAGCAGGCACTGGCGTGGCTACCAGTCCAGTTGGGCTGAACAGGGAAGTTCCGTCGGACTGTGAATAACTTCCGGACACGCCGTAGCCGCGATGGGTGAAGCTGCTGGAGAAACTCTCGGATCTGCTGGAAAATCCCGCATACTGATTTAATCCGCTGTGCATGCCGGAGAATGATCCGCTCCAGTATGTTCTGTTGGCCAAGCGCCGTCGTGCCGTCGCCCCATATCCATACGACGAAGTCGTGTAGACGGCTATGAGCGTCTGCAAATTCTGGCTGTAGCTGAAGTGTGAGCCGAGGTCCCAGCCTCTGATTATGCGCGAGAAGTTGACGTTGCTGATGAGGGTAGTTCCAAGGTGGCCGTCCTGGTTGCTATTATCCATCACTCCAAGAATGAAGGTGAAGTTGCCCAGGAAATTGCGGACCATGTTGTAGTTGACGGTTCCCCCAAAAAGCGTGTTCGCGTAATCCTTCGTGCCGAGCGTCTGCTGCCAGTGAGTAACCTGTCCCTGCACGTAGAGGCCAGGTAGTATGGTATATCCGGCGCTGCCGTTGTACTGCGTGGAGGCGGAGGTGAAGTTGGGAAGCAACTGCGGAGGCGCCCCGCCCGCGCTGACCACTTCCTGCACCAAGGCTCCGCTCAGATTGCTGATGTGATTGACGCCCATGGTGAGCGAAAGCTTCCTTACCGGCAGCAGCGTTACATTCAGATTCGTCGAATCTGTAGTCGCATTGGTCTGCCCGGTCACATAGTCGTAGTTGAAACTGCTCCGATGCCAACCACCGTAGACATCACCGTTGAGGGGCATCTTGTGGTCTGCCGAGAAGCCGTAGGAGTTCGATGAGCTATCCGATTTGTTCAGTGCGCTGCCGACCAGGAAACCGGGGAACGTCGCATCCGTATTCTGGTGCTGGAAGAAGCCGCGCAACCGGAAGCCGACCAGCAGGTAGTCAGAATGGAGGTCAAAAACCCGGTCGGATGATTCACTTTTCGCATCCGAGCCATACAGTGTTGAGGAGCCGTTCCCCTGGGAGTAGCTCGCGGACAAAGACGGCATATCCGGCAGCAGTTCGCTCCAACCTAGCGAGAAACCCTGGGCATTCCCGTGAGTGGTCAAGCCGCTGGCGCCCGGCATTCCGAATGTGCCGCTGCTGTCGTAGGCTTTGTTGAAGCTGAAAAAACCTGGAAAACGGCTTCCGGTAAAAAAGTTTGTGCTGAAATTTACTCCGGTGCTATCGGAGATAGATTGAAAGGTGGAGTTATTTTGGGAACGGTTGTAATAGGGGTGCGCGGCGAAGGACATGAATTTAGGGTCGTAGTAGTAGCCGTTGAGGTAGCCGTCGCCTCCCAGGCTCACGCCATGCGAGGACGTTCCTGGCTCCGCGTATGCCCCGGTGTATCCCACCGAGGCCGTGCCATTCATGGTCATGCTCGTGCTATCGCCGACTTCCAATTGCCCGAGCAGCGGCAACGCCCACAGCAGGAGCGCCGCCAGGCCATAACGCGCATTTGGTAAACCGTAAGCCACAGCATTCCATCCAATCCAGCCAGAGTTCTAAAGAACTTCCACTTTCGCGTTCTTCTGCAGCCTCTTATTCAGCTCCGCACGCAATTGCTCATACTTCTGCTTCTGCAGGTCGCTCCGCAGTTGTTGCTTTATCGCCTCGAGCCGGGTTTTCCCGGCGGCAACATGGACATTCAACCGGAACAAGGTGTAATTGTTGCCCGCCACGATCATGTCGCTGACCTCACCGGGCTTCAGCGCATGCGCCGCTTTGACGATCTCGGGGGGCAACTTAGCCAGCTCTACCAATTTGTGATCGCCCATGTTCACGCGGTAGTCATCATCGGAAACCTTCTCGGCCAACAGCCCGAATTCCTGATAACTCTTGGTCGCTTTCGCCTGGCGCAGCACTTCTTGCGCCCGGGCTTGAGCTTCCTTCAATACTTCCGGACTGGCGTTTCTGGGCGGCAGGATGGAAATCGACTGGATCGCAAACGCCTCCGGGTGCTCAAACTTCGACGGATTCTTGTCGTAGAACGCCTGCAGT
>QIAS01000408.1:10848-11452 GCA_003225615.1 Acidobacteriota bacterium
AGCTTGAGGAACTTCTGGATCAGCAGCGAGCGCCGGAGCTTCTCGCGAAATAATTGCGGCGAGCCATTGAATTCCGCCTTAAGAAACTGCTGGAACTCCGCTTGGCTGGCGAACTGCTTCTTGAACTCCGCCTCCGCCCCGCTCATCCTTGCCGCAGAAATCGTCAGTTTCTGGCGCTGGGTTTCCTGGTAAACCAGTTCCTCAAAGATGATCATGTCCAGCGCGCCTTGGCGGATCTGCGCTTCGATGGTCTTGGGAAATCCGCTGTGCTGCCGCGCGTAGGGAAAAATTGTGAACATTTCGCGCAACAGGTCGCGATCGCTCAGCACTGCGCCATTTACCCTGGCTACCGCCTTGCCCGTAACCTGCAGCGCAGCGTCTTTCGGAGCACTTGCGCTCGCCGGATTCATGTTGACTGTAGGGGCATGCGACGCCACTACTTGGGCGCCTGCCGAAACCCCGAACAGGAGCAGAGCCGCGATCGTGAACTGGCGTGTCATTTGGTTACTCACCCCGTTTCCTCACCCGAAACTTTTCAAATAAGGGGAGAGGAGATCCTCTCCCCCATATATGCCCTTATTAAAAAGCGGTCTTGATAGTGTTC
>QIAS01000408.1:11491-12044 GCA_003225615.1 Acidobacteriota bacterium
CTGCGCCCATGTTGTAAGGAGCGTTGATGAACCAGTAGGTGGCGAAAGTGCCAGCCCCGCCGGCGATCTGGACGCCGTTCGGATTCCTGGTGGCGTCGTAGGTCGTCTTGTACACATTCATCAAGTGCTGGTTATGGCAGGTGGTGCACAGCAGGAACAGCTTGGTTTGATCGGTATTGCCCGGCAGGTTGGCAAGCGGCCAGCTGTACTGACCTTTTCCGAGCGATGGGAAACCATAGTTCGCCTGGAAGGCAGCATGGGGCGAACCAGCCTTTACCGAGATCGCGGTGATCCCGTTGACGGCATCAAGCGTGTATTGGATATCCGAAGTTGCATTTACCACGTGGGCTGCACCCAGACTCGCCTGCTGGCCCACCGGGTGGTCGTTGTAGTAAGCCTCGGCGCCGGACGGCGTTCCGTCGTTGCCGAGCCAGGTCGGGATTGCGCCCGGACCGTAGCCGAGCTTGCCATTCGCGCCGGTCGGCAGAAGACCTGCCGCCTGCTCGTAGGCCACACCCGTCATCATAGCGCCTTTCGCGATGTTGCCGTCATG
>QIAS01000408.1:12078-12541 GCA_003225615.1 Acidobacteriota bacterium
GCATCCCCAAAGGTAAAAGTTTGGGAGTACAGCGGGCCAAGGTCCTGACCGAACAGCGCGTCCTTACCGGTGTTGGCGGTGTCTTTTACCACTCCGCCAGCGGCGGCATTGCCGCCGTTACCAAACGCGCCACTATGCGTAGCATGGCAGCCTGTGCAGCCACGCCCGCCGTTGTTGTGCGCACCCAGGACATCTTGCTGCGGAATGAAAGTTTGAGTCATTCCGAATACCGCCATCGCCAGGATGCACAGAACTACTAGCAATAAGTTCTTCATATGTAGGAGACCTCCTGTTATGTGTACTTCTCTTTCTTACTTTCACAGCCCGGAAGCTTTTGCCTCCGTTTTGCCACCGTCCCATGGCACGGTGATCAAACTCTTGCGCCCTACTTCGGCGCGTTCTCGCCGCCCGCTGGCTGCACGTTCGCGCTTGCCTTGTTGTCCTTCTCGGCAGCACGTTGCGC
>QIAS01000408.1:12705-13152 GCA_003225615.1 Acidobacteriota bacterium
CAGATCAGCAACTGGCCTTCTTTGGTGAACACTTGCACCCGGTCTTGCACGGCATCGGCTACCCAGACGTGCCCGTCCGCGTCAATGGCAATGCCCTTGGGCCGAGCGAAGTAGCCGGGGCCGTCGCCGGTTTTGCCGAACGTGCTGTCAAACTTGCCGTCCGCATCAAAGATTTCCACCCGGTTGTTCAAGGTGTCTGAAACGTAAAGATTGCCGTCGCCATCCACGGCTGCATTGGTGGGACTCCCAAAGTCACCGGGAGTCGTCAGCGTGTGCGCCTTGCCGGTGGTGCCGATCTTGCGCAGGAGCTTAAAGGTGTCTGCGTCATAGACCAGCACCTGGTCCAGCGCGGTGTCGCAGACATACAGAAAGCGATTCTCATTGTCGATGGCGATGCCAGCGGGGTCCAGCATTCCGTCGGAGATATTGGCCTCGAGCTTGCGCTGC
>QIAS01000409.1 GCA_003225615.1 Acidobacteriota bacterium
GCCACTGAGAAATGGCGGTTCAGAGACTCGGGTCTCAGCGGTGCGGAAACCGTGTGGTTTACGCTCAGTGATCTTGCACGTTTTGTCGCCGGGGCAAATCTTGAGTTGCCGCAAGAACCTTGCGATGGAGGTTTCTGCCACAGGAGTCTAATCTCCTCGAAGGTTAATATTGTGGTGGCTTTGCGGGCACACTCATTTTGCTAAGTCTTCCCTCACAGACGATAAATTATTAACAGAATGGAGGATGCCATGCCAAATTAAAATCCCGTCACCCTGCATCGGGTAGCTATGGCCTATTTGCCTCGATTTCGTTTCGTAGCTTTTTTAATCATTTTTAATGCCTGTTTAGGACCGCAGTGCCCGACTACTTTGAACTTTGCGCCGTATTGCTGGTGGTAATTGACAAAAAATTTGTCGATTTCACGTACGAGCATTGTATTGAGATCATCTATATGCTTCAAATTAGAGTGCGTGTGACTCGGAACAGCAACACCGAGCAACCGGTCGTTGCGGATTTTCTTCCCATCTTCTGATTGCTCCCCGCAAATTGCACCGATGACTCTGCACTCGACCAAACAGCCTGTGCATCCCGGCTCATCCATGAGCACTAAGACATCCAAAGGATCCCCATCCTCAGCCCGTGTGGATGGAACGAAGCCGAAATCATAAGGGAAGCTCATGCCCTCGGGCAGCACCTTTTTCAAACGGAAAACGTTCAGGTTTTCATCAAAGGAAAACTTGTTTCGGCTTCCCTTTGCGGTTTCGATGACCACATGGATCACGCCATCCTCACCATTGAAAGCTGGCAAGCGAATCGGATTGGCTATGCTTTTCTTGCTCAAACGTAGTCTCCATGTTCACCGAGATTATGCTGCACGTCCCTTACGAGTTCCTGGGCTCGAAGAAGCCTTCCGGAGTTGCTCTTGGTTCATCATCTCTTTCGGTTTCACTTTTTTGCTGAAACCCTCCATCTTCTTCAGCGTGGCCTTTTCTTCTTTTAAGTTTTGGCTTAATAGCTGTGCCACTTTGGTGTGCTTCATCTCGCGAGCCATATCGACGAGCGACTGGTATTCACAGATTTCGTAGCTCTCGACCTTAATCGCGGCACCGACGTTAAAAACATCGACTAGATCATCCGATGGATCTTCCTGTTCAAAGGACTTCGTCTCGGCGATCAAACCGCGAATGCCGTGACACTCGGTATCTTCTTGCTTTTCGCCGAGAAGCTGGAAACATTGTTCTAATCGCTCGATCTGACCTTCCGTTTCTTTGCGGTGCTGCTTGAAAGCCTTCCTCAGATCTTCACGAGAGGAATCGCTTGCATTTTCACTAAGAGCTTTGACCAACTGGCGCTCTGCATCCACCATGTCGTTCAGTCCGTGGACAAAAAGTTCATGACCAGTTTGCATGTTTATCTCCTTCATTTGACGTCGGTCGCCGTTTATGCGGCAGACTTGTCCCGCTCTCGAATTATCGACTCCGCCTCAAGCCAATCCTGAACATCATTGCCGTTCCGCCGGCCCCGTTCCTCGTACAACCGGTACGCGAGTTCCCGGATTCTCGCCTCTTGTGCTCCAGCTTGCGAGTCGTGCGTTTTTTCCTTCGACACAGAGGCAGCGGGAGTTGGTGATTGCGCAACTGGTAGTGCCTCCTTACGTTCGGAAAATCGTGATTCGGTATTCTTCAGTTTCATCGATGTACCCCTCGGCCTTGAGCACTCGCAAACACACAAATCTCCTTGCGTGTTGAACGATAGCCTCAGATGCGATTGCCACGGAAGCATGTTGCTTAACGAGTTATAAACTGCGTGGGGCTTTGGTTTGGGACAGTTGTTGGGCCAGTGTGCTCGGTTCGTGTGTTGGTTTTGCTTAATGCACCGCTGTTTGACTGTTCGGTGTCGTACAAATCTGCTTTGTTGCCTTGCGGAGGGTCATTTCCGAGGCTCCATGATTTCGTGTCGGTTCGCCTAAGAATCTGTCGGCCGGCTGTTTTGTCAGGATGAATCGTTTTCACGGTCTCGCACATCAAATGGTTATCGGCTTAGTTTGATTCATCCGCAGTTGAAGATCGGTTCCGCCAACCAGCGTCACCTCTTACACTCGCAGCGACTCTTCTCAGCAGAAATTTAAGACAATAGAATAGGTAACACAATGGAACAAGGAACAGTGAAGTGGTTTAATGACGCTAAGGGCTTTGGCTTTATCAGCCGCCAGTCCGGCGATGATGTCTTCGTGCATTTTTCGGCCATCCAGGCAGGCGGGTTTCGCAGCCTGCAAGAAGGCCAGACGGTCGAGTTCGACGTCACCAAGGGGCCGAAAGGCTTCCAGGCAGAAAACGTCCGACCTCTCTAATCCGAGGGACAGAATTGAATCGCCCGGCGCGAGAACTCGCGACCGGGCATTTTCTTTGGGTGTGGCTCGTCGAACGCATCAGGAAAACAGTGATCACGCCTTATTCTATCTTCCACAATGGAATAGGGACTTTGGAGTCGCGGTCACCCCTCGAGAGCCGCCAACCGGAACCGCAAACAGTCGCGCAAATTCATCAGGCGTATGTTCGCGACAAGCACTTGAAATGATTGGCTGGGACAGTCACAGCTTTGATGAACCGTTGCGCTGAAGCTCCAGAAGGATCCGTATTCCTCGATAAAAATTTTCCTTGTTGTAAGCTGTTTCCCAGCGGCTCAATACTGCTTTGAAGTCGTGGTTTGCTTTCTTTAGAGCGACCTGCGCCCGAGGGCGATTTCGTCTGATGCTTATCACGGATTGCAGCGCCTCAACAATGGCTGGCTCAATTCGCTTACGTGACTTCTGAGCATTTTTTATCCATCGAGGTGGGATGTTCGCCCGAAACTTCAAAAATCCGCGAGCCGCAGAACCGGAACTTGACGCGAAGAGCCTAGCTGTCCTTGGCATATCTCCACCTCGGCGAATGCGGACCGACGATTCTCGTCAGGCCGATTTTACTTGCGCTGCTTACGGTCTAATTTACGTCTACCCCAGCTTTTAACAAAGACGTTATCTTTTGGCACGTTATCCTTCGGAAATGGACCGGGCAAGGTTGAACTGGCAACTGCGGAGCAGATGATGCAGCACTCAACCGCCGCGTTCCCCTTACATTGCCTTTCGCATTATTTGCGTGCGTACGCACGAGGCGTTGGAAATCCGGTTGCAGTTTCCAGTGATCTGCAAAGCTGCATTTTTTGCCTTTTCCATTTTCGTGCTGGCTCTACTCACCTTGCCCTCTCAGGCCTCCAATGCAGGACAGGCAGGATTTGATCTTCCCCAACCCAATGGTTGCCACCCGTGGGCACTACAACAATTGTGTTGAGAGACCCGCGCCGTAGCCGGGATCTGTTAGTCACGATGTGGTATCCGGCAGTGGAGGTGCATCCGCATTTGCACCCTACATGGACAAGAAGACTGCGAATGCGCTGGCCGAAGAGTGGCTAACGGGCCGATTCGCGAATCAACTTTAGTACCTGGGACGGTGGGTTGCCTTCCGCGCTAATCTTGATCTTTAGTTTCGGCTTCAGCGACTTCTCACTCAGCGATGCCACGCGGTTACTTCGATACAGGCTGCTGGGTATGGGAGTGCTCGGCCATGACAAAGT
>QIAS01000410.1:0-343 GCA_003225615.1 Acidobacteriota bacterium
CCAGCTATGTTTGGCGCTCGACTGACCATGGTGAGAGTTTCCACCTCGTTCCCGGTAATCTATCGCCTTATGGGAAGCCGAATGTCACCTGCGTTGGCGGCGGAGACTCGGCCCTGGCCGTTGACACTGCCAACCGCCTCTATTTCGTCGACCTTCAGGGACTGACCGACGTCAGCAACAGTGTCAGTTCGGACCAGGGAGCGGTTTGGCTGAGCACCTGCAACGCGGCGAATGACGTCGGAGTGGATCGTCCATGGATTGCTACCTTTGGCGATCCGCAAAACGGCGGCGCGCTCTATCAGACGGTCGACCAGATCGGCCAGTGCATTGGTGCTTGCGAGCA
>QIAS01000410.1:458-3728 GCA_003225615.1 Acidobacteriota bacterium
CCACACAGGATTGGTCGACGGATCGGGCAAAATTATCGGCGGGACCGACGCGAATGGCAACGACAACGCCATTGTGGTCGTGAGCTTTCCGCAAGGCTACTCGAGCGCGACCGCCACTCCCCTGCTAACCGGCCAAACGCTATGCCAGATGCAGCCCTCCACATGCACGACCAATGTCGCCTTCCGCGCTCCGCTTGACTCCGCCGGCAACAGCACAGTAACTGTGGGACAGGATTTCAGCCCGATCGCCATCGATCGAGGCGGCAATCTTTATGTGACCTGGTCACAAGCGCCCGTCGATTCCACCGGCAACGTCAGCGGTTCCAGCCAGATCTACATGGCGGTTTCGACCGATCACGGCGCGCATTGGGGCACGCCGGTACGAATCACTGCCACAACGCCAACTCTGCAGACCAGCCTCTTCCCATGGATTGCCGCGGGTGACCCCGGCCGCGTTGATATCGTCTGGTACGGAACTCCGACGCTTGGTTCCTGTCCCAGCCAACCCTGCGGCTCCGGCGCCATACAGGCGCACTGGTCAGTGATGATGGCACAAAGCCTGAATGCGATTGCGAACGGGGCACCCAACCCCTCGCCCAGCTTCACCACTACCCATGTTGCCGAAGTCTCTAACCACTATGGCGCAATCTGCACCATGGGCATTGGCTGTACCACCGGCGGCGACCGCGGCTTGGTCGATTTCTTGAGCGTCACCGTCGGCCTGCATGGCGAAGCCAACGTGGTCTGGGCCGATGCCGTCAATCGGAACTTTGTCGGTGGCACTTCCTCCGCCCTGATCGCCTTCAACCGCCAAATTGCCGGCCCCAGCCTGTACGCAAGCGTCGGGCAAGTGAGTGGCCCCGCCGCCGCCAGCGGCAGCGCAGCCGGCTCCCCGGATGCGTTCTACTCCGCCAATAGCACGACCACTGCGGCCTCCACCAACCTGGTCATTCAATCGGCTTCGGTCACGATGCCGGATTCCCAGCACTATCGTTTCAACATCAAGGTGCAGAACCTGAATAGTCTTATCGTCTCGCCGACACTGGGCGGAACCGACGCCGTTTGGCTCGTGCGTTGGGAAGTGCCTGACCCTAAGGGAGCAGGCCACACCTACTTCGCGGCCATGGAGTCGGACGGTGGCGCAGCGCCCAGCTTCTTCGACGGTGAGACTTCCTCCATCAACACCACCCATGGCAAGTTTTTGACTTATCCGCCGGCACACAACATACAAGGCACTTACACGGCAACCAGCCCGGGTACCATCACGCTCACCGTGCCGATTGCCGATGTAGGCGGCAATGCCAAAGCCGCGCTGTACTCGATCACGGGCCTGAGCGTCACCCAGGCAACGGCATCGTCGAGCGGCGACACGCTATTCAACCTGATCGATTCGACGAGGCCGTTCGATTTCAAACCCTGACGGGCGCTCCGCCACTCGCCCAGATGTTGTGGCCATGTTCGGCACCTTGGCTTAGGTGTGTCCAAACCAGGTCTGTCCAAATTCGTTTGAGCTTCCAGGAAGATGCCGGCACTCTTGTGCTCGGGTCAAATCACCCCTGAGAAGTACTTTTACTAAACCCATACGAGGGAATACACTAGCCGCTATTTTGCCCATCCTTACAGGGGCGAAAGAAGCATTCTTTTCAAGAAAGGGAGAAGCAACCATGTTTTCCCGACTGCTGCCGGTTCTCGTATTCTCGCTCGCTATCAATCCATTGTTGGCTCAGGAGTCTACGTCGCCAGATGCTGAACCATCGAATCGAGTTCTGCTCGAGCGTATTCAACAATTGGAAAAACGGCTCAGCGAACTTGAAGAACGCGAACATAAACAGGCAGCGGCTATGGCCGCGAGTTCAGCCTCGGCGGTCGCGAGTAATTTTGAACCGGCACAGGCTAGCGCCACTTGTCCTGCGACGCAGGGTGGCACCGCCGCCAGCACCACGATGCAGGTCATGCACGACGAGCATGGCGGCAGCCCCACGGTAGTGCGCGAGGCCGAGATCCATTATCCTTCACTGCAAATCAGGGGATTCGGAGACGTAGATTTTTCCGGAACAGATCAGAAAGGTTCAGTGAGCGGCTTTAGCCTTGGCCAATTCGACCTGCACTTCGCTTCTGCGTTGTCGAAGAAAGTCAGCTACTTCGCTGAAGTGACCTTCACGGCGCAACCCAATACGTACGACCTGGCGGTAGAACGCAGCATCATCAAATACGACTACAACGACTACTTCAAGATGTCATTTGGGAAGTATCACACCCCCGTCAGCTACTGGAATACAGCGTTCCATCACGGGGCCTGGCTGCAGACGAGCATTGCCCGTCCGGAGATGGTGAGGATTGGAGGAACCTTCATTCCTATCCATTTCGTGGGTTTGCAAACCGAAGGAAACATCCCCTCAGGCGGTCTGGGCCTGGGCTATGACTTGGGGTTAGGTAACGGCCGGTCGTCGAACTTCGCCAAAGCCGGCGACAGCGGAGACATCAATGACAACCGCGCGTTCGTGGCTAATGTATTTGCCCGTCCGGCACGCCTGTATGGCCTGCAGGTTGGCGGATCATATTACCGCGACAAACTTACTCCCAAAGCCGGCATAAACTTTGATGAGTGGATCGCCTCCGCCCACGTGGTCTGGACCAAGGAACATCCAGAAGTTCTGGCAGAATATGCCAACGTTCACCACCAGGATTTGCAAACCTTACAGACATTCAACACTACCGGCTACTACGTACAGTTGGCGTACCGGTTCCCATGGCAGGAAAACAAATGGAAGCCCTATTACCGGTTCGAGTATATTCATAGGCCAACGTTCGAGCCGGTTTGGGACTTTGGAGGAGCCAACAGCGTAGTTGACCTGGTCGGTTCGTTGGTAGGGGTGAGATACGACATTACAAGCTATGCCGCATTCAAGGGCGAATATAGAAGGTCCCGTCACGCAATAGGGGAGCCTATTGTCAATGGGGCATTTTTCCAGACTGCGTTCACTTTCTAAAGTATGAGGGCTAATTGCAAACCCGTGTGCCACGCTATGCTCTTGGCATGGCTGTGCTTGTGCGGCCTGCAAACCGCGATTGCGCAGGGTCACGACCTGGACGTGGCCGTAGTGGTCCACCCCGATACGCCGGTCAGCAATCTCACACTGGCCGAGGTGCGCAAAGTGTTGCTTGGGGACCGCCAGTACTGGACTGCGAACGTGCCAGTAGTGCTGCTGATGCGCGCGCCCGTTGCCCGGGAACGCAATATAGTGCTGAAGACCATCTATCAAATGTCGG
>QIAS01000184.1:0-246 GCA_003225615.1 Acidobacteriota bacterium
CGGGCGCCAGAATTAACGTACGTTGAATACCGTACGATTCTCGCTATTTTCGCCAGATTTTCGCCCTGAAATTACTGGTGAGATTTGTGCTGAATTTTGAGGAATGGCCGCGTGCGTGGGGAACAGAGCCTTTTTTTGAGGGGAAATATTTCGGGAGATACAGTGGACTGGACCCTAGGCGGCTTTCTCCTGCAATCCGTACTGATCGCAAACACGGTTCGCGATTTCCCAAACGTCTTCGAAATC
>QIAS01000184.1:416-11882 GCA_003225615.1 Acidobacteriota bacterium
CTCTGACTAAGTGGGTAGTTCTTCGCGGGGTTCGTGATCCTTGGCGCACTTTGCGGTTAGACGTTTTTGACCGCAAAGAACGCAAAGCGGCCGCTAAGATCGCAAAGCAGGAAATGGGATCGAGACTACCCAGTCCCCCTGCCAAAAACTGCGCCCTCATGAGAACATGAATAAAACCCATGATTCAGTTGTCAGGCGCGGGCAAGCGCTACGGGCACAAGTTGTTGTTTCAAAACGTGGACTGGCTGATCACGCCGCAAGACCGCCTCGGTCTGGTGGGCGCAAATGGCACAGGCAAGTCCACCTTGATGAAAATTCTGGCAGGTCTGGAAACCCTGGACTACGGCAAAATCACCACTGCCAGAGGAATCTCTGCCGGCTACCTCCCGCAAGATGGGCTCACGCTGTCGGGCCGCTCGGTTTTTGCCGAATGCATGTCCGTCTTCTCCGAACTGCGCGCCATGGAGCAGGAGATGGAGGACCTTACTCGGCGAATGTCGGAGCTCGACCATTCCGGGGCGGAGTACGCCCAGGTCGCGGACCGTTTCCACCGCTTGCAACACGAGTTCACTACGCGCGACGGATATGCTATTGAGGCTGAAGTAGGAACCGTGCTTGGCGGGCTTGGATTCCGGAAAGAAGAGTGGGAGCGCCGGACTGAGGAGTTCTCCGGGGGCTGGCAAATGCGCATCTCGCTGGCCAAGCTGTTGTTGCAGCAGCCTAATCTCCTGCTGCTCGACGAGCCCACAAACCACCTCGACCTGGAAGCGCGAAACTGGCTGGAAGAATACCTGGGCAATTATCCGCATGCTTACGTGCTCATTTCGCACGACCGCTATTTTCTCGATGTGACGGTCGGCAAGATCGCCGAGATATGGAACAAACAGATCTTTTTCTATTCAGGCAACTACGAAAAATATCTTGCCGAGAAGACGGCACGCCGCGAGCAACTCCACGCCGCCTGGCGTAACCAGCGGGAGCGCATCGAGCAACTTGAAGTGTTCATCAACCGCTTTCGCTACCAGGCCACCAAGGCCAAGCAGGTGCAAAGCCGCATTAAGGAATTGGAAAAAATGGAGCGCATTGAGCTCCCGCCGGAAGAGAAGACCATCCATTTCTCCTTTCCACAGCCTAAACCGAGCGGCAGGATTGTGGCCGAATTTGAGCAGGTCGCCAAAAGTTATGGTGAAAAAGAAGTCTTCCGCGATGTCAATTTCGTGATCGAGCGCGGGGACCGCATCGCGCTGGTAGGAGTAAACGGGGCGGGCAAGTCCACGCTGATCAAGTTGCTGGCGGGTACAGAGCCGCTGACCACAGGCGGGTACAGCATAGGCCATAACGTGCAGCCCGATTATTTTGCGCAAGACCAGTACAAAGAGCTGGATCAGAATGCGCGCATTCTCGACGATCTGGGCGAGATGTCCCCCCGTTCTACCCAGACCGAACTGCGCAACCTGCTGGGCTGTTTCCTCTTTTCTGAAGATGATGTGTTCAAGCGTATTGGCGTGCTTTCAGGCGGCGAGCGCAGCCGGTACGCATTATTGCGGATGCTGCTGCATCCCGCCAATTTCCTGCTTCTGGACGAGCCCACGAACCACCTCGACCTGCGCGCCAAAGATGTGCTGCTGAACGCTCTTGAGGGATACACCGGCACGGTGGTCTTCGTTTCGCACGACCGCTACTTCATCGATAAGCTAGCCACGCGGGTGTTCGAAATCGGGGGCGGCCGGGTGGAGGTCTATCCCGGCAATTATGAAGATTACAGGTGGCGCAAAGAGGGCGGTGCAGAAGCGCTATCTGAGGCTGTATCCCGAAGCTCGGCGGCCCAGCAGGCCGCGGCATCGGCATCGCCCACCAATGGCAAGCCGAGCGAGAAGGTGGATGGTACCAGGAGGCGCCTGAATCCCATCAAGAAAAAACAAATGCTGGAGCGTATCCGCGAATTGGAAGGAGAAATCAGCCAGGCGGAAACCACCATCGCGCAGTGCGAAGCTTCATTGCAGACGTTTAGCAGTGCCGAAGAGACGCAACGCCTTACCCAGGACCTCGAAGGGAGTCGAAACGAGCTCCAGGCTCTCGTTTCTGAGTGGGAAGAGCTGTCGCAAGTTCTTGAGCAAGCAAGGTGACTGCCTAATACCTCCGCGTACGGACACGTTCTTCCGTAACCTCCTTTATCACTTACGTCTGTGCGATAGTCAGCATGGCCAAAGGCCATAGACCCAACAGCAGCGCCCGGATGCGCTCAGGGGAAACTAAGGAAGGTCGGAACCATGCTGCAGCCGCCAGATAGCTCTCAAAAGAATTCCTCCATCAACCCCGGAAGTTACACGCCGTCCAAGACGGTGACATCGCCCGTGGAGCAGGCTACGATTGGCCGCTCGCTAGTCATCAAGGGCGAAGTCTCAGGCTCCGAGTCGCTGTACATTGACGGCCGCATAGAGGGTTCCGTCAACCTGACCGACAACCGCATCACCATTGGCCGCAACGGCAGCGTGGCGGCCAATATCGTTGCCCGGGAAGTGGTAATCATGGGCAAGGTGCATGGCAATATCCAGTGCAGCGATCGTCTGGACATCCGCAGCGAAGGTTCGCTGACCGGCGACGTGGTCACTCCGCGCATCAGCGTGGAAGATGGCGCCATGATCAAAGGCAGTGTGCAGGTGAGAACCGCGGACGGCAAGAACGAGAAACATCAGCACCAGCATCAAAGCCCGGGCCAGGCAAAGCCTGCCGAACAACCCAAGCCCGCGGATCAGCCGAAGGCAATCGCGGCCACGGCCAACGCTTAAGTTTTCCTCCCGCCAGTTGTCAGAACATGAGGGGCAGGCCGCAAGGTTCTGCCCCTCAATTCTTGTGAACTTCTGTTGTTTTCCGACGGATAGGTTCTCAGCGGCGCTACCGACTTTCATTTTCTGCGAACTCAGGTCGAGAACTACTTCTTATCGCGAGGCTTCAGATCCAGCGCCGCCGAGTTGATGCAATAACGCAGCCCGGTGGGCGCGGGCCCATCTTCAAAGACGTGTCCCAGGTGGGCACCGCAGCTTGAGCATCGCACCTCGGTTCTAGACACGCCATAGCTGACGTCTGTGTGCTCGGCGACCTGTCCCTGCTCCGCAGGACGCCAGAAGCTCGGCCATCCGGTGCCTGAATCGAACTTGGTTTCCGAATTGAACAGAGGCTGGCTGCAACAAACACACAGGTATGTGCCAGGATCTTTTGTCTTCCAGTACTTGCCGGTGAAGGCGCGTTCTGTACCCGACTCCTGGGTGACGTGATATTGCTCAGGAGTAAGCCGACTTCGCAACTCCTCTTCGTTCTTAAGTGTCTTCTCTGCCATTTCAATCTCCACTTATTGGATGTAACTGCCGCGCTAAAGTGACATCCATTAAATCGCCAGGATCATGTCCTCCAGTCGGGTTGGATAGGTGTTCATGATCTCTCCTTTTTCTTTGCGGACTATGACCGTGTCGGAATGCCGAAAACCGCCCCAATTGGGGTCATAGACACCCGGTTCGCAACTGAAGGTCATACCTTCTTTTAGAACGGTCCTATCGCCTTCGGCAATCCAGGGTGATTCGTGTCCTTCCAGTCCAATGCCGTGCCCGGTACGATGTTTGAGGAACTTTTCAAACCCTGCTTTGCGGATCTGATCCAGGCTTTTGTTGTCCACTTCTTCCGCAATGGCACCTTCTTTCAGGTTCTCCGCCGCAGTGTCGTGGGCCGCGAGCATGGCGTCGAAAAGGCGCTTGGCATAATCGGTTGGCTTCCCGACGGAGAACGAGCGCTCGCACTCCACGCTGTAGCCGCCCAGCTCTGCGCCAAAACTCAGAATCAAGGCATCGCCGGTTTTAAGCCGTTCTTTGCTCGGCATGGCATGGGGAAAAGCGGAGCGCTTGCCAAAGGGCACAAGACCTCCGAAAGGAGGCGCGATGCCCACTCCGACCACATCGTTCAGTTCTGCCGACATCTTGTCGGCCACAGCGTCGGCTGTGGCTTTGAGAATCTGGTCCTCGGTTACGCCGCCATGGTGCAGCACGAATTCCCTTCCCGCCTGCACGGTGAAATCCGCGAAATACATGGCGCGGCGCATAATGCGCAGTTCGTCGTCATCCTTGACCCAGCGCAGTCGTTCGATCAAGTCGGCCGCATTCACCAAGGTGGAATTCGGGGCGCCGAGCTTCATGTGTTTCAACCGGGCTTCGCTGGCGTCCTCGATGCCGATTTTGCCGCGATCGAGGCCGCGCTTCGCTACTCGCTCGAAAATCCACCGTACCCGGTTCACCGGGCCGGGAAAATCGAAATAGGATTCGTAATCCTTCACCCACCAAAGCTTTACCTGGTCAGATTCGAGTTCTGGAACAAACAGCACGGGATCGCCCGACTTCGGAATCAACGCAGCCAGCGGACGCTCGGTGGACAAATGAAAATAACCGGTGGTGTATATGACATTGTGGGCATTGAGCAAAAGCAAAGCGTCGAGTTTGCGCTTTTGCATCTGCTGCTGCACCTGGTGGATTTTCTTGCGATACCAGTCCGGCTGAAGCCGGTCGTGGGAAGCTGCATCTTGCATGGCGGCATTCACCCTGAGCCGCCGCATGCCGGCAAAACTAGTCATTTCCGCACTGACGGTAAGCGCTGCGGTTCCCGCCACCGTACGCAGGAATTGCCGCCGATTTGAGTCGCCCACTTTGACCTCCTGAGGCAATCAGGTGATGTCGATTTCGGAAAAGCGGTCAATATTAGCGCACCGCGCGGGGCAGAGCACGTGCTTTTGTTGCCGCCGCCGGCTCGGGCCCGTTGCCCGCGCGGTGATCACTGTCACCCCAATTGGTGACAATTTACCTTTACCCGGCGAATCGAGTACCATCATCCTTATGGAGACAGCTCCGAGGCTTGTCTGAAGTGAGGTTGCATGACGAAGCTGAGTCCGCATTTCTCCAAGGCTGAAATGGCCTGCCGCTGCTGCGGGAATTTGAAAATTGAAGATCGTCTGCTCAGTGCTTTGGAAACGTTGCGGAATCTGGCTGGTGTTCCCGTGATCGTGCACGATGCGTATCGCTGCCCTAAACACAATGAAGAGGTCGGCGGCGTAGCCGATAGTGAGCACACGCAAGGCCTGGCCGCCGATGTGCGCATCTCCGGATTATCTTTGCAGCAAATGTACGAGCTGGCATTACAAGTTCCGGAGTTCGGTAATGGCGGCATCGGCGCTTATGATGGCGGCTTCCTCCATGTGGACGTCCGCGACCACCGCTCACGCTGGGCACGGGTTCGGGGCCAGTACGTTGGAATTCAGCACCTGGTGAGAGAACCGGTCCTGCTGACGGACAAAGCCACGGGCACCTACCCCGTCTGATTCCGCAGGTGGACAACCGCCTCGGTGCTCAATACACTGCTAGTGCCGCATTCGCTGATTCGCAGGCATCTTTCCTATGCGACTTGTTACATTCGAAACCCCCAGCGCGCCCGCACGTATCGGGGCGGTCAGTGACAACGATTCAATCCTGGATCTCAACACGGCTTGCGCTCTGTATTTGCGAGATGTAGAAGGCGAGAGTGCCTATTATCGGCTAGCTGACGCACTGGTCCCGCCCAATATGCGCGCGCTTTTCGAAGGTGGTGACACGAGCCTTGAGGCGGCCCACAAAGCTTTTGACTATGCCCGGCATTTGGATACCGAGGCGAGCGGCCCGCGTAGGGAAATCATTGTTCACCCATTCGGGCAGGTGAAACTCAAAGCACCGATTATCCCCAAAAAGTTCTTCCACACTGCCGGAAATTTCCGGGAGCACCATGAAGAAGCTACCAAGGCCGGTTTCTCGCATCCGGTTCTGCCCTGGATCGTTTTTTTTCAAAATGTAGACGCCATTATTGGCCACGAGGAGCCCGTCATTTATCCTGAGCACCTGACCCAGGAACTGGATTACGAGCTTGAACTGGCCGTGGTGCTCAAGAAAAGTGGTAAGCATTTTTCGCCGGAAGAGGCTCGCGATTATGTGGGCGGTTACGTGATCTTTAATGACATCACGGCACGCGACATTCAGCGTCGCGAGATGAAATCCGGCGTATTCAGTTTCTGCAAGGGTATTGACACGTTTTGCCCGTTAGGGCCCTGGATTGTTACCGCGGACGAGATCGCCGATGCGCACAACCTCGGGATGGAACTGCGTGTGAACGGCAAGTCGCGGCAACGTTCGCATTCCAGCAAAATGTCGGTAAAGATTCCCGAGATCCTCTCGCACTACTCGCCCATGGGATATAGCGCAGGAGATGTGGTTTCCACGGGTACAGTGTCCGGAGTGGCCGCATTTTCCGGCGATCCCAAAGCCCTGTATTTAAAGCCGGGCGATGTCATGGAGTGCGAGATCGAACAAATCGGCGTCTTGCGGAACCGCGTAATCTCCTGG
The DNA here is from genome assembly GCA_003225615.1 of Acidobacteriota bacterium. Taxonomy (GTDB): domain Bacteria; phylum Acidobacteriota; class Terriglobia; order Terriglobales; family Acidobacteriaceae; genus QIAS01. Next base: position 6,824 of record QIAS01000184.1, read on the forward strand.
CAGGAGGCCTACGGCCATAAGCCCACGGCATTGGCGACTCAGGAAACCGTACCGTAACCGGCATCGCGACATTACCGGGAAAACAACATGACTGAAGATTCTAAACAAATCTGGGTTAGCGAACTGAACGCCCGCCCCGAAATCCGCTCTGCGTACCCGCGTACGCCAGTACGTTTTTACGACACCACGTTGCGCGACGGCGAACAGACGGTCGGCGTAGTTCTTTCCCCTCAGCAAAAGCTGGAAATTGCCCGCAAGCTCGACGAATTAGGTGTGAGCCGGATCGAAGCAGGCTTTCCGCGCGTTTCGGCGGAAGATGCGGAAGCCATCCAGCTAATGTCAAAAGCAAATCTGAAAGCAGAGTTGTGGGGCTTTTCCCGTGCTGTGCGCGAGGATGTGGAAGAGTTGATACGCCTCGGCGTGCGCGCTACGGTGATTGAAGCGCCTACGAGCGACATCAAGCTCAACGCTTACGGCATGTCACGCGACGACGTGCTCCGACGAGTGTCGAATGCGATCTCTTTTGCGACGCAAAGCGGAATTACGGTCGCGTTTTTTGCGGTTGACGGGACACGCACCAGCCTGGACTTTCTAAAGAAGATTAATTTGGCGGCCCTGCACGCGGGAGCAAAAGAAATCGTTGTGGTAGACACGATCGGTGCCTGTGGTCCGGAAGCCGTAGAAATGCTGGTCCGCGAAGTCTGCGGCTGGGTCGGCAAAGAAACTCCCGTACACTTCCACGGACACAACGATTTTGGAATGGCGACCGCCTGTGCCGTGGCGGCTGTGCGCGGCGGCGCTTCCTGGATTCAGGGAACGATTAACGGTATGGGAGAGCGCGCCGGCAACGCCGATATCGGCGAAATTGCGCTTGCCCTACGCTGCTTGTACGACGTACCAGTAGCACTGGATCTCACTAGAGTTCGGGAGGTCTCGGAAGTCGTGCAGAAAGCCGCAGGCTACACGGTGGACGCCTGGAAACCGATTGTTGGTGAAAACCTCTTCATGCGCGAAAGCGGCGCCGTGGCTACGCAGTTCCACATTCCCGAAGCGATTGAGCCGTACTCCTCCGACCTGGTAAGCGCACAGCGCAAGATTGTTCTCGGCAAGAAGAGCGGCCTGGACAGCATTGATTTGAAGTGCAAAGAACTCGGCATTGCGATCAGGCCGGAGCAGCGGGCAACGATTCTGGCCGCGGTAAAAAAGCGCTCCATTGCCAAGCATGGATTGGTAAGCGACGAAGATTTCCGCGAAATCGTGGCCCAACTCGCCGGCGCAGGGGTTCTAAGCTCTACCTGATGCATAAATCTTCGCGAGGAATTTCTCTGCCGAATTTCTCAGCGAACTCTGCGTTCCCTCAGCGAACTCTGCGGTTAAAAGCTTTTGACGCTCTTCGCTCGGAAATGGGGCAGCACAGCATCGCCAAATAGTTTGGCTTGTCCGGTACGGTCCTCCCCCCAGATTTCGAGCATGATGTGGGTGCAACCCGCCGCCCGATACTCCTCGATGCGCTGAATGCATTCCTCCGGTGTGCCTGCAATCGGACAAACCTTGCTCAGAATGTCGTCGGTCACCGCTCTCGCCGCCGCTTTGCGCCCACCTTTCTCCATGGCCTCCGCAACCGGCTGCAGTTCTTCGAACGTCAGGCCCGCACACTCCAGCAGGACATCAGCCGAGCCTTTAATGTTCTGCACTTTGTTGGCCAGATACATCGCGGCCTGCTCGCGCGCCCCTTCCTTGCCCTTGCGCGGGTCGCGAGCAATGCTGCCCACAATCACCGAACCCAGCACCAGCTTTGCAGGGTCCTTCCCGGTTTTCCGAGCTCCCTCTTCCATGTTCTTGCGCGAATAGCGCACGAAGGCAGGCGTAGTGATGCTCGCGGTCAGCAGACCGTCGGCAATCGAGCCGCCCATCTTCTGCAGCACCGGCCCTGTGCCCGCGACATAAATCGGCGGAATCCCGCGCGGGGTATGGGTGTCCGTCTTCAAGGGAGGCACATCGGCGGAAAACATTTTTCCCTGATAACGAAATGGGTCTCCTTGAAGGACGCCCCTGACAATTTCTATGCTCTCCCGCATCACCGTCGCAGGCCCGATCTTCTCGCCTTCTCCTTCACCAATTTCCTTCATGAAAATCTTGGAAGCACCCAGGCCCAGCAAGAAACGGTCTCCTGCAAGATCCTGCATGACCCGCGCCTCCATGGCAATCTGCACGGGATGCCGGGTATAAGGAGAAATAATGCCCCAGCCTAACTGAATACGTTGCGTTTCGTAAGCGATTACGGCCAGGATGGCGGTCGAGGATCGCGCTTCAAACGAATGCTTTCGCCACCAAGGATAGGCTTCTGCGATCCAGAAAGTGTCAAATCCCGCGGCTTCGCAGGCCTTGGCCATTGCCACAGTCTCGTGCACCGGCTCCATGCTCAACTGCAGCACTCCGATATTGAAAGGCGGCGTCATCTGCTAGTCTTGAGTAGAAGTTACGTTAATCGTGTCACTCCGGATCCTTCCAGGAATGCTCCAATCCTTTAATCAACTGCCACACAGCGTGATTTAACGGCGTTGGGACCCCAATCTTCTGTCCCCATTCCACAATGGCACCATTCATGAAGTCCACTTCCGTGCGGCGCTTGGCGAGGACATCTTGCAGCATGCTGGCCTTGTGCTTTCCTGGGGCGCGTGCGCCTTTTTGTACCAACTCTCGAGGATCACCGTGCAGTTCGATTCCGAGCTTTTTCGCTACCGCTTCGCCTTCTGCGATGAGGTCATGGAACAGCTGATTGGTTGGCTCGAAGCGAGTCGCTGCCCCGTGGTGCAGTGAAGTCAGTGCTCCCACCGGATTGGTAGCCGCATTAAAAATCAGTTTCGTCCATTGCGCGCCGCGTGCATCTTTTAACGCAATGGTGTTCATGCCGGAACGAGTTATCAGCCACGCCAACTCTGCCACTTTCTCCATGGGCGTGTTAGTCGGCTCGAATGGACCTATCCATGTGTCGCCTTTAATGTCGAAGCCAATATGCCCGGGGCCAATGGGATGTCCGGCAGGAAAAGTGGTTCCGCGAATCACGTATCTCACCTTTTCAGCAATGATTTCTTCGTTGCCCACACCGTTCTGCACCGAACAAACCGCGCTGTTCTCGTCGAAGATATGCGCCGTTTGGGACATCGCGGAACGTGTGTGAATGGCCTTGGTGGCGAGAATTCCGTAATCACAGTGCGGCAGCTCTGCGGGGTCACTGGTCGCGTTCAGCCGTGCAGTGAAATCCGCGGCTCCTGAGAGCTTCAGCCCGTCCTTACGAATGGCCTCGACGTGCTCCTTCCAGACATCGTAGGCCCAGATCTCTGCCTCGCCCGCATGGGCCAGGTGAGCGGCGAACAGGCTGCCCACGGCGCCGCACCCAATCACACACACTCTCATTCACTATCCTCGAGTATTCCTAGCGGACGGCGCTGGTCTTGGTCTCTTCCCCGGTAAAAAACCGCCAAGGCACATCGGCCAGGCACTCGCCTTCGTCTTTGCCGATGCGATAAGTGTCCTGGGTGTAAAGGCAAACCTTGCCGTCTTTGTCCACCACCTGCGGATGCAGCGAAAAAATCATGTTCTCCTCAAGCGGCACGTCGCTCTTGGCGCCGATCGCCGGGTACTCGATCATCGTAGTGCCGATCGAGTGGCCCGAAAGATGCCCCAGCGAAAATCCGTGCTGCGCGAATTTCTCCGCGATAGCGCGATGGACATTGCTGGCCAGTTCCCCGGCACGCATCAGCTTGCGTGCTCCGTCCAGTGCTTCGGGATAGGCATCTGACATTTTCTGTGTCGTGGCGCTCGGCCGTCCACGTAATAGTGCACGCGAAAATTCCACCCAGTACCCGCCGGCGCCTGTGATCTCCAGCGAATACAACATCAAATCGTCAGCCGCGACTACGCGCTTACCCGGCACTTTGAAATGAGCTTCTGCTTCCCCATGGGATCCGGAAAGCACAATGTTCATCATTCGCGGGCCGGCCCCGCGCGCGAAAAACAGCTCCACCGCCGGCGCCATGATTTCAGCTTCAGTCCTCCCCGGTTCGTAGGCGGTGACCAGTGCCCAAAAACCATCGATGATGATGTCCATGGCGTCGCGCACTTCGGCCAGCTCTTCTTCGCTTTTCACAGCACGCGCCATGTCAAATTCAACATCGAACGGCACCAGTTCGAAGGAACCCTGGACTAGTTCGCGATAGTCTCGCACCGGCATGACGAAGTTCATGCCATACACGCCGACGCGTTTCCACCTGCGCTCCGAAGCACGCTCGCGAAGCCACTGGCCGGGAACATCGGGCCAGACCTGATCTTTCACCCAAGGCTTCGCTTTGTCGCCAATCCAGCGCGCCTCGCGCGGGAACACAAGCGTCGGCTCGCCCTCAAGCGGCAATACCGCATGAACGTAGCGGTGCACAATCTCAAAGCCCGACACATAGAACACCGCGCCTTCAAATCCGGCGTACTGGTTTCCGCACACGATCAGTGCATCCAGGCCGTTTTGTGCCATACGCGAACGGACATTCTTATAGCGACGCTCGATTTCAGTTTGGCTTGGCAACGTGTCCTCGGCTACTGCACACCGCACAATTGAGCTGCTGTAAGCGCGTAAATCTTGGTAATATCCACCAGCGTCTTAATCGATACTTTCTCGCCTTCCTTATCGCGCGGTCCGCTCGATGGCCCATAGTTCACGGTTTCAATTCCATAACGCGTCAGCACCGAAGCGTCTGAGCACCACACCACCACATCCCGCTTCGGCGGCGCTCCCATCACCTGCTGATGATTCTTGTCAATCGCTTGCACCATCGGGTGATCGCCACTTATCGACGCGCCGGGAACGGAAACATAGGTTTCAAATTCCAATCCCCAGTCGGGATGCTTCTTCTCCAGATCGAAGAATACCTGCTGGACCTCGCGCCGCGCCTCGCTCATCGCGATATTCGGCGGCACGCGAACATCCAAAAAAAGATCGGCCTTCTCGGGCGTGCGGCTGGCGCGCCAGGCATGGCCGCCGCGAATGCCGCCAAGGTTCACGATG
>QIAS01000184.1:11936-12493 GCA_003225615.1 Acidobacteriota bacterium
CTGGTACATGCGGCGGATCGAATTCATCTCCTCACGCCCTTCACAGAAAGCCGTGTGCACATAGATTCCGCTGCACGAAATTCGCACCCAGAGCGAACCAAAGTGTTCTAGCACGAGGTTCATGTCTGTGGGCTCACCCAGGATGCACATATCCGGCAAAACTCCGTGGTTCACCAAATAATGCGTGCCGAAACCGTAGCCGCGGTATTCTTTTCCCTTAAATTCACCCCACTGCGTCTTTTCGATCTCGCCCGCGACAGCGGCAATAATGACATCACCTTTGAGCTTTACGCCCGCCCTCAGCAGCGCTTTGAGCGCATGCGTGTAGCAGACCAGCGCGCCCTTCATGTTGTAAATGCCGAGCCCATAAATCATGCCGTTTTTCACGACGGCGCGTGCTTTGTAGCCAATGCCGGTAAGGAACTCTTCATCCCCGGTATTCGAAGTATCCATGTGGCCGTTGAACATCAGGTTGTTGCCGCCTCCTGTGCCTGCCCAACGCCCAACCACGTTGGCGCGACCTTCTTCCACCTCCTGCCAGGTCAGGTCCAGTCCCA
>QIAS01000411.1 GCA_003225615.1 Acidobacteriota bacterium
ACGTACCGATCCTCAGCTTATGACCGGAGCCGTGCGCCTCAAAACCAAGTTTGACCTGCCGCCGGCTGACCTGGATATTACTGATCGCTTGAAACTGTCCGGCAATTTCCAAGTCTCGGGAGCGTACTTCACCAACGAAAAATGGCAGGCCAAAATCGATTCCCTCAGTTTGCGAAGCCAGGGCAAGCCCAAGCTGGCCAAGGACCACATTCCTGAAAACGTGCCTTCTGACTTGAACGGTACGTTTCAGTTGAACCACGGACTGCTCTCATTTCGCTTGCTTCATTTCGAGGTCCCTGGGATGGAAGTGAATATGGCGGGGAAATATAGTCTGGATGGAAAGGAATTCGATTTCCACGGTAAGGCTCGGATGCAGGCGTCGCTTTCGCACATGGTGACGGGCTGGAAAGCGATATTGCTGAAGCCGGTAGACCCGTTTTTCAAGAAACATGGGGCGGGGACGGAACTGCCGGTCAAGATTACCGGCACGAAATCAGAGCCGCACTTCGGGCTGGATTTCGGACATAAATCTTCGCCCGTCGAGGCCCGTCAGACGCCGTTCGGACGCTGATGGATTAATGACAGAAACTCGTTGCGAGTCTCCAGTTCCTGGCGGAAGCAGCCCAGCATCGAAGAAGTGACCGCCGCAGAGTGCTGCTTCTCTACGCCACGCATCATCATGCAAAGATGCCGCGCCTCAATCACCACACCTACGCCTTGAGGGTCGATCGCCTTCTGAATGGTTTCTGCAATCTGGGTGGTCAGCCGCTCCTGAATCTGCAGACGCCGCGCAAAGATGTCAATCAGGCGCGGAATCTTGCTTAGGCCGATAACTTTGCCGTTCGGAATATAAGCTACGTGCACTTTGCCGAAAAAGGGGAGCATGTGGTGTTCGCAGAGGCTGAACATCTCTACATCTTTGACGATGACCATCTCGTCATAGGTGACGGTGAACAGGGCTTTCTTCAGCAGCGCATCGGGATCTTCGTGATATCCCTTGGTGAGGAATTCGTAGGCGCTGCGCACGCGGTTGGGGGTGCGTAACAGGCCTTCGCGCTCGGGATCTTCCCCGAGGCGAATAAGCATTTCTCTCACCAAATCCTGAAAAGGGGCACTAGTTAAAGTTTGCGACTCGGTGCTTGATTTCATGGTTTCCTGCTCTTCCCTGTTCCCTACTTTCGGACTTCAGCACTCCCGGCATATTCGAAGGAATTCATCATAGTCTCTTCAAGTCTCACCTTTTCCAGATGAGCAGGCCGGAAGCCACGTTGCACAATTTCGTAAATGCATATGCACAAATTCTCGGTGGTCGGAACTTCGCGCTCGAAGTCCGGCAGCATGTTCATGTTCTGGTGATCGAAACGTTCCAGGATTTCACGCTGCACGAACTCGTCCAGGTCCACTAGATTGCAAACCATTCCGGTATGTTCGTCCACTGGCCCGCTGACCGTTACTTCCAGCGCGTAATTGTGTCCATGCCCATACGGGTTGTTGCATTTGCCGTAAGTGCTGCGGTTTTCCTCGGCAGACATCGCATCACTGTGTAAGCGATGTGCGGCAGAAAACATGTAACGACGGGTGAGATGAGCCTTCATGCTTCCCCGTAGAAATCAACGAACAGATCGGGCGTTTCGTAAACTCGCACCCGATGTAGTTGCGCTGCCTTCAACTTGGGCGACAACCGCTGCCACACTGCGATCGCAATGTTCTCAGTCGTAGGAATTTGCTTGAAAAATTCCGGCACTTCTTTATTCAGAAAGCGATGGTCGAGGGCATCCAGGACCTCGCGGTTCAAAATCTCCTTCAATTGCTTCAGGTCTACGACGAATCCGGAGCGCGGATCAACTTCACCTTTGACCGTTACCTCGAGCGTGTAGTTGTGCCCGTGCCCGTTGGGGTTATTGCACTTGCCAAAAATGCGCCGGTTCTCCTCCGGAGTGAATTCCGGGTTGTGGTAATAGTGCGAAGCAGAAAATTCCGCTTTGCGAGTCAAATAAACCATGGGATTTCCTATGCTGTCGTGGAGTCCGCGTCACGTCGAATCTCGCGGGAACGCTCTCCCGCGCTCTCCGGCAGCAAAGCTGAACTGTGCGCCGTAGCGTAGTTACGTCCCTTCCATGACACTGAGCCTCTCCTGTAAGAGAGTCTGGAACGTAGCAAAAGATACGAAAAGAGCGGCAGGCCAAAAACCGATAACAAATTTGCGTCCCAGGAAAAATGGGCCCTCCGAATTCGTCTTAGATGCGCTGCATAAGAAAGCGCTGCAACTGTTGCGGCGGCGGCTGCGGTTTTGGGACGGCCTTGCAAGCCAGCGCTGATGGCTAAACCGGCGCTGCCGGCTATGAGAAGAAAATCTGCTAAACGCAGGGCTGCTAGTTTTTCGGGCGCAGGAAATAATGCTGCCAGGTTTTTCGTCCAGCCTTCAACCAGCTGGAAGAAATTGCGGTACATGCGAGTCCGGACGGCATCTCCGCCGTAACGGAAATAAATTTTTCGCCCAGAAGCCTTGACCGCTCGCGCCAACGCAACATCCTCCAGAAGAGTCCGGGCCAGGGCAGCATGCCCGCCCACCGCCTCGTAGGCGTCGCTTGAGATGAGGAGGTATTGGCCATTCGCTGCCGCTGTGGGCGAAGCGGGATCGGACACTTCCGACGGCCGATAGGTCGAAGCCAGGTTAGCAAAGATCACTGGCATCACGGCCTTCTCCCAGAAACCCTGCACATTTTGTTCTGGCGAATAAGAGAGCAAACTTGCGCCATGACGCTTGGCTTCTGTTAAAGCACGAATGAGGGATCCTGGCAGGTGCACGGTATCGGCATCGGTGAACAACAGCCACGCACCTCGCGCTTGCCGGGCGCCGGCGGTCAGGGCATGATTCTTGCCAGTCCAGTCTTGCGGCAGAGGCCCGGGATCAATCACTTGGACCGTGGGAAAAGACAGCGCGATTTGCCGTGTGCGGTCCGTGGAGGCGTCGTCGACCACAATAATCTCAGTCTGCACCCCCTCCTGCCGCACCAGCGACTGCAGGCAGGGGCCAAGCGAGGCCTCCTCATCGCGGGCCGGCACGATCACCGAAACCTCTGGGCGCGATACTGAAACTAGGCTCGCCATAAGCCGAATCCGTTATTATAACTTTGTGAGACGTGTCACGATTCTGATTGGGCTGAGCATCCTGCTGGCGGGCTGCTACAGCGGCTCGCGCCCGCCGCGCATTGGCAGCAGCGCTCCCGACTTCACGGTTCAGGATGACGACCGCAAGGTGGCGCTTAGCGATCTGCACGGCAAGATTGTCGTGCTGAATTTCTGGGCTACTTGGTGTCCTCCGTGCGTCGATGAAATGCCGTCGCTAGTGCATCTGCAGCAGCGTTTGAAAGATAAAGGCAAGACCACAATATCGACCTGCTTACTGTTCGCGACCCCGATCACAAGAGCAGTAACTTGTACGGTACCTTCAAATACCCCGAAACCTACATCATCGACCGGGATGGAAAAATGCGCCGCAAGTTTATCGGCGAGGTCGACTGGGGCCAGGCTGAAGTCGTAGAGTTTCTGAGCAAGCTGTAAGCAGATTGTTGATTTTTGATTGTTGATTGAAAATCACGCCGTACCGAGAAACTACAACCGGACCGGCAGCCAGTCACATTTAACAATGCTTGCTCTCTCATTCGTGTTCGTGGATAAGGAAGAGCAGGTCCAAGCAAGGCGGCTACCATGGGCTTTTCAATCAACACTCAAAAACCAACAATCAACAATTTGTTTACAGTTGCACCTTCCTCAATCTGAGTGAATTCGTGATCACCGACACTGAGCTGAAACTCATGGCCGCGGCGGCAAGGATCGGGCTGAGCAAGAGTCCGAAAAAGGGATACAGCACACCGGCCGCAATCGGCACTCCGAGCGAATTGTAGATAAAAGCGAAGAACAGGTTCTGGCGGATGTTGCGCATGGTTGCCTGGCTGAGCTTGCGGGCGCGCACGATTCCCTGGAGGTCGCCTTTGAGCAGTGTCACTCCTCCACTTTCCATCGCGATATCGGTTCCGGTGCCCATGGCGATGCCTACATGAGCTTGCGCTAACGCGGGGGCGTCGTTGATGCCGTCGCCTGCCATGGCGACGATTCGACCTTGTTTTTGCAGCCGCTTCACGACTTCTGCTTTCTTCTCCGGAAGGACCTCCGCCTCGAATTCATCGATGCCCAGCTTGCGGGCGACCGCAGTGGCTGTCGCTCGGCTATCGCCGGTGAGCATGACAATGCGCAGGCCCTGCGACTTGAGTTCTTGGATGGCTTGCGGTGTGGATGGCTTTACCGGATCGGAAATTCCAATCAGTCCGGCAGGAGCGCCGTCCACCGCGACGAAGATTACGGTCTGGCCGGAGCGTCGCAGCTCCTGGGCTTTTTGAGGCAGTTCGCCGATGGCCAGGTGCAGATCCTGAAACAAGTTCTCGTTGCCGGCTGCGACGCTTTTGCCTTCGACTTTTCCAGTTACACCTTTGCCGGTCAGATACCAGAATTCGCGCGCCTCAGAGAGAGCGATCTTATTTTCTGTAGCGGCTGCGACCACCGCCGCGCCCAGAGGGTGCTCACTTCCTCGCTCCAGGCTCGCCACCAAACGGACTAGTTCGGTTTCATCGCGCCCTGCCAGTGCAACGACCGATTCTACTTCCGGCTTGCCTTGGGTCAGAGTGCCAGTCTTGTCCACGACCAGGGTGTCGACCTTTTCCAACGTTTCCAGCGCTTCTGCATTCTTGATCAACACTCCGGCGTGGGCGCCGCGGCCCGTGCCCACCATGATCGCCATGGGCGTGGCCAGCCCGAGCGCGCACGGGCACGCAATGATCAGCACCGCTACCGCGTTGACGATGGCATAGGCAAACCGCGGCTCTGGTCCAAGCACGGCCCAGCCAATAAACGTGAGGACGGCAATCCCAATTACCGCGGGCACAAACCATCCTGCCACGCGATCGGCCAAGCGCTGAATCGGTGCGCGGCTGCGCTGCGCCTGGCTGACCAGGCGCACAATCTGCGCCAGCATGGTTTCGCTGCCCACTCGCTCCGCCTTTATGACTAGCGATCCCGTGCTGTTCATCGTCGCGCCAATCACTTGACTGCCTGGCGCCTTCTCCACGGGAATGGACTCGCCGGTGATCATCGATTCATCTACGGAACTCGTGCCTTCGAGCAACACACCATCCGCCGGAACTTTTTCACCGGGACGCACTCGCAGCCGATCCCCCGGCTTTACTTGCTCCAAAGGAATATCGCGCTCGCTGCCGTCCTTGTTGAGGAGTCGCGCCGTCTTCGGAGTCAAATCCAGCAGAGCGCGAATGGCGCTGCTGGTGCGGCTGCGTGCCCGCAGTTCCAGAACTTGTCCCAGCAGGACCAGCGTGGTGATTGCCGCAGCCGCTTCAAAGTAAACGTCGGGCCGATCTCCCATGGTGCGGAAGGATGCCGGAAAAATTTGCGGAAACAGGGTCGCGATTACGCTGTACACATAAGCGACTCCGG
>QIAS01000412.1 GCA_003225615.1 Acidobacteriota bacterium
GCGGGTTCCGTCGAGTACGGCGGTGCAGTGCTTGCATCCGCGGAGATGTTCTTCGATGGCGGCGCATAACGTGGGATCGACATCTCCTTCGAGGTAGTTGGAAACTTCGCGCCAGACTTCTTCGCAACTGAGCGACATTTGACCTCTCCCTGTTCGAGAACAACTGCTATGTCCGGGAGACGCGGCGAGCCGCGTCCCTACGGAAGGCCGAGGCCTGGGGCGAGCAAGTCCCGTAACATGAGACGGGCTCGCAGCAGGCGAGTTTTGACCGCGGCAGTGGAAATTTCCAATGCTTTGGCGGTTTCCGCGATGCTTAGATGTTGCACATCGCGAAGCACAAATACTTCGCGGTAAATCTGGCCGAGGGACGCGAGCGCTTCGGTTAATTTCTGGCGCACCTCTTTGCGTTCCAGGGCTGCTAACGGGATCTCGCGCCAGTCGGCGAACTCGCGGGGCGTGTAATTGCCCTCGTCATCGGGCTTTTGTTCGATTGGCTCCATTACTACGGCGCGCTGTTTTCTCAGCCGCATGCGGGCCTCGTTGACCGCAATCTGGATAAGCCAGGTGCTGAAGCGGGCCTCAGCACGGAATTGGCGAAGATTCTTGAAGGCCTTGAGAATCGCTTCCTGAGCGGCGTCTTCGGCGTCGGCTTCGTTGCGCAAGATGGCGAAGGTGGTGGCGTAGACCCGGCGCTCGTAGGGCTGGATGAGTTGGTAAAAAGCTTCATGTTCGCCGTCCCGAATGCGACGGATCAGCGCTTGTTCGTTGTAGCTTTCGGCTGGATTTCCCAGTGAAACCGTCTCTGCCGACATCGCTCCTCGCGCAAGCAAAATTCACTGCCCCGTCGACAACGTTATTTCGAAATGTATTCCGGATCCTTTTTCCATCCGGTGAGCATGGAAACGAAATTGTTCCAGCCGTGGAGCACGACCATGACCAGATGACCAAAGATGAAAGCCACTATCGCCCACATGATTATGAAATGCCAGAGGCGTGCGAGGTGGAACCCACCCATCATCCAGGCTAGCCAGGAAAATTGCACCGGCTTCCAGATGGCTAAGCCGGTCAGGACGGAGAGCACTCCTAAGACCATTACCGTGGTGTACGCGTGCTTTTGTAGCGCATTATAGGGTTCCTTTGCCGGCGGCTTAGCGCCAAAGAAGAAATAGTAGCGAGCCATGGGCCAAACACCGGGAACGTCACGTGGCGTAAACAGGATCTGTTTATAGTGGCCGCTGAAAATCTGGTAGCCGAGGTAGAGCAGGCCGGTGGCGATATAGATCCACATGAAAGTGAGGTGCCACTGCAGGGCGCCTCCGAGCCAGCCTCCGAGGGCCAGCGACTTGGGCCAGTTGATGAGATTGTGCTGGGGAATCTTGGGGCCGAAACTGGGGAAGGCGCGGAAAATTTGCAGGCCGCTGCCGATCAGGACGAACAACGCGACAGTATTTATCCAATGGCACAGGCGCACGATGTAGGGATGCTCGTAGACTGCTTCGGTCGCTTGTCCGCTTTTATTGTTTACGACTGTAAGTGCCTGTGTTGCCATTTGGCTTTCCCGAGTTAGAGACCGTAGAAGTATGAGTAGCCCTGGTCTTCCCAGTAGCCGACTTTAGGGAGCACGTTAGCGACTTTGAGATCAGTCAGATACTTGGCTTGTTTGTAGCCGATTTTGGTGGGAATTGTGAGGCGCAGCGGGGCGCCGTGCTCGCGGGTGAGCGGCTGATCGTACATCTCGTAGCACAACAGGGTTTGTGGGTGGAGAGCGGTTTGCATATCGACCGATTCGTAATAATCGTCGGCACACTCCACCATTACGAAGCGGGCGGTAGTGTCAGCCCCGATCAGTTTGAGAAAATCGGACAGACGAGCGCCGGCAAAGCGGCCGATTACGTCCCAGCCCTCGACGCAGACGTGGCGGGTGTTCTGTGTTTTCTTGGGCAGGTTCTGGATCTGGGCCAGCGTGTAGTCTCCGGGCTTTTGCACTGCTCCCGTTACGGTTAAGTTCCACTTCTCAAAATCTACGCCGGGATCGTCGACGTCGTAGTCGTTGATGGGAAATTTGCTGAATGGCGTGAGTTCTGAGTCTGCGAAGGTGGGCGCGGGATGATGAGTTCGGAATAGCGCGGCGGAAGCCCAATCGCTGAAGCCGAGGCCGGCTTTGAGCAAGCGGCGCTGGAATGGAGGTATGGCAAAGGCTCCCAAGGCCAGTGCCGGGGTTAGCTTCAGGAGTTCGCGACGAGTTATGCTTTTGAACTTCCGTTGATCGATGGTTTCGTTCATGCGTCAGTCAGGCAGAGATGTGCCCCGATTAAATACCGTAAATAAGATTCGGAGTCACGTTAAAAGTGACAACGCCAGCGTCTCCGGGAAGCGGCATGAGTCCGCCGCCGGGAGTTCGAAGGATCCGGAGGAGAGTCAGTTCTTACTGGCTTAGTGCCGCCCCCTTTGGGGCTCGGTCAGTGGGGCAGCCTACCTCGGGCTTACACCCGGGGCTATCCTGTTCCGGCGCTTCTTCCGCCGCTTCGCGGCTGGGTAAGTTCCGGGTTCGCCCACTTCTCTGGGAGCAGCGTCTCTAGCGCAACAACAAATCTCCCGCCACGAAGCAGAAGAAAACTACCGAGATTACTCCGTTCATCGTGAAAAAGGCGGCGTCGAGTTTGGAGAGGTCGTGGGGCTTTACGAGTGAGTGCTCGTAGGCCAGCAGCAACGCAACGATTACGACGCCCACCACCGCAAGCTTTCCTAAGCCAAAGGAAATTATCAGGCTGATGAGCAGGAGCAACATCAATACATGAAATCCGCGGGCCAGCCACAGTGAACCCGCGATACCGAAGAAGCGGGGTACGGAATGCAGTCCGGCTTGGTGGTCGAAATCGTAATCCTGGCAAGCGTAAAGAACGTCGAATCCGGCTACCCAGAAGGTAACGGCAGCGCTGAGGAGGAGGATGCGGGGATCAAGCGAGGCACGCACCGCGATCCAGGCAGCTGTAGGAGCGACGCCGAGGGCGAATCCGAGCATGAGGTGCGACCAGCGGGTAAAACGCTTGGTGTACGAATACAGCAGAACTATGGCGAGAGCGACTGGGGAGAGAGCGAGCGTGAGGCGATTGAGCTGGGAGGCGGAGATGATGAATATCGCACAGGAGACGACCACGAACATCGTGACGAAGCCGGGCGTTAGGGTTCCGGCGGGCAAAGCGCGAGTCTGAGTGCGGGGATTGG
>QIAS01000413.1:0-3602 GCA_003225615.1 Acidobacteriota bacterium
CATCCAAAAGGGACAATGAGATATCTGCTGCTGGCGACGGACTACGACGGGACAATTGCATCTCAGGGGCAAATTGACGACAACACACTGGCGGCACTGCAGCGAGTGCTGGCGTCGGGGCGGAAGCTGGTGCTAGTGACCGGGAGGCACCTGCCTGACCTGAAGAATGTTTTTCCGAAGCTGGAACTGTTTCAGCGGGTGGTGGCGGAGAATGGGGCGCTGCTTTATCGTCCGGAAATGCGGGAAGAAAAATTGCTGTGTGAGCCGCCGCCGCAGAACTTGCTGGTGCGTCTGGAGGAAATGAAGGTGCCTTTCTCGGTGGGTCGCGGGATTGTCGCAACCTGGGAACCGCACGAGGACATGGTGCTCAAGGCAATTCACGAATTGGGGCTGGAGTTACAAGTAATTTTTAATAAGGGAGCGGTGATGGTGCTGCCGTCGGGTGTGAACAAGGCGACCGGTTTGAAAGCAGCGCTGAATGAGCTCGGGATATCGCCGCACAACGTAGTGGGATTTGGAGATGCAGAGAACGATCATGCTTTTCTGTCGACTTGCGAGTGTGCTGTTGCGGTGGCGAACGCTCTGCCTATGGTCAAGCAGCGGGCGGATATCGTGACGACGAAAACACATGGAGCAGGCGTGGCCGAAGTCATTGAGGAGTTGCTGCGCGACGATCTCGCGCAATACGATTCGCGGCTGCAACGGCACTCAATCACGATCGGACATCGCGTGGACGACGGCGGACAGCCCATCCAAGTCACTCCGCAGAGAAATAGCATTCTTGTGGTTGGACCTTCTGCGAGCGGGAAGTCGACGGCAGTTTCGGGGATCCTGGAGCAACTATCGGAACAGAAATACCAGTTCTGCCTGATTGATCCCGAAGGCGATTATGAGAATTTCCGAGGAGCATTGTGCCTGGGATCGGCGCAGGAACGGCCTGATCCGCGGGCAATAATGAAAGCGCTGCGGTCTCCGGAACAGAGCATCGTGGTCAGCCTGCTGGCAATACCGGTTTCGGAACGTCCACAGTACTTCTCTTCGTTGCTTCCGCGGATTCAAGACGTGCGGGCGCGAACCGCCCGGCCGCACTGGTTGGTGGTGGATGAGGCACACCACTTATTACCGGCGACCTGGATGCCGGCTTCCGCAGCAGTGGTTTCGGCATTGGAAAGCACAATACTTGTTACGGTGCATCCGGACCATGTTTCTCCGGCCGCTTTGAATTCCGTGGACGTGGTGATTGCGGTTGGCGAGAAACCTGTAGACAGCTTCCAGTCGCTGGCGGCCGCCTTGCGCACATCGGCCCCGAGTGTAGCGAACGTGGAACTGCCTCCCGGAGAAGCCCTGGTGTGGTTTCGCAGAAACGGCACGCAACCTATACGAGTACGAACGGTGCCGGGGCAGGCAGAACGGCGCCGGCATCTGCGGCAATATGCAGAAGGAGAGCTGTCTCCCGGGCAGAGCTTCTATTTTCGAGGTGCAGATGGGAAATTAAATCTGCGCGCGCAGAACCTCGGTGTGTTTCTGCAAATGGCCGACGGGGTGGACGATTCAACCTGGATGCACCACCTGAAAAGGGGGGACTATTCCAACTGGTTCCGGCGGTTCATAAAAGATGACGAATTGGCGGCGGAGACAGCGGGGGTGGAGGAGGCTGAGGGGATGTCGCCGCAAGAAAGCCGGCGGTTGATCCGGGAAGCGGTGGAAAAGCGGTATACAGCGCCCGCTTAAGAGCACAACGTGGGTTGCAGGAGAGTATCAGCGCCTACAACCAGGGCGCCGAGGCGGCACGTCCCAAGCTCTCTTCGCGCAGCAAGCTCAGGATCAGGCGAGCATCGTCGATGGCTTGTTTCTCAAAATTGTCCGCGAGCACGGCTTGCATACAGCCCTGAATAGCTTCATAGGCTTCTGCAATACGCTCCAGCTGCCTTTTCGGGTTAGTCTCAATCAGGGCAGCCCGATATTTTTCAACCCAGGATTGTGTCGGGTTGACCGGTAGAGGTGCTTCGATCCATGACGAGGTGGCCATACCTTTCCTCTTACGCTTTCTGTTCCGACAATGTTTTTGACTCATCCCCGCAGCAACTCACAGCGACGATTAGGACAGCTCCCCAAGAACTGCCATTCTGCATCTTTCGAGTCTTTATCGACTATGGCGGCCCAGAAGTAAATACAGTGAAGCCTGTACAAAATCCGAGAGCGTCCGTTACTGGGCCACCGACGCGGGTTTCAGGACGGCCCACAAGGCCATAAAACCGCCAAGGACGGCAGAGTGCAGGGTGGCGCCACGTAGAGGCATGGCGGCGAACTGCAAGCCCCAATCTGCCAGTTACCAATGGTCAGGCCTAACTGCCAGCCGCTCAGAATAGGGTGTTTTTCTACTTAATTTTATTGACCGGCAGCGCTGACGCCTTGAGATGGGGCGGATTCTTCGACAGGAAAAAGGACCTCGAGGGCAGTACCCCAATTGCCCGAGCGAATTTGCATTTGACCTCCGAGTTGGCGGACACGTTCCCGTATTCCGCTGATGCCGACGCCGGAAGAGTTTTGCTCATGTACCGCCAGCGGCAAAGTCATGCCTTTGCCCTGGTCTTCCACTTTCAGCCTGACTTGGTTGGGCAATCTGGTGACGGTGATTTTCGCGGTAGAGCTGCTGGAATGGCGATGCACGTTGGTGAGACTCTCCTGGACAATGCGGAACAGCGCCAACTCGAGTTCGCGGCGGAAGCGTCCAAGGTTTTCTGGAACTTCAAGCTCAACCTTGATCTGACTGCGCTCAGAAAAACCGGCAACGTACCAGCGCAGAGCGGAGAGCAGGCCTACTTCGTCGAGCAAAGGAGGATGAAGCAGATAAGAGAGGGTGCGGATCTCGCGCAAGGCTTCGTCCAAAAGCGTATTACCTTCGTTGAGGAGCTTGAGGCAATCGGGATTGGCTTCGGATATTTTCTTCTGGACTAGCGAAAGGTTCATGCTGGCACCCGCGAGAAGTTGACCCACGCTGTCGTGCAGATCGCGGGCGAACCGGCGACGCTCTTCATCCCGTAGACTGAGCAAGCGTCCGGAAAGGACCCGCAATTCCTGTTCGACTTGTTTACGCTTGGTGATGTCGGTATCCAATTGAAATCGTCCGAGAACCTGGCCGGTTGAATCACGCCAGAGTGCCCAACGGCTGGCGACGGTGATGACGTTGCCTTGGCGGGTAGTGTGGCGGAGCTCGCAATCCCAGTGCGATTCGCGGCGAAGTATGTTTTCGATCTGCGGCATGCTCCTAGGCAATTCGGTGTGTAACAACTCTGCCGGAGACTTGCCGAGGACCTCGTCCCGTTTCCAGCCGTACAGTTGCTCCGCACCCCGGTTCCAAAAGACGATCTTGCCGCTATTGTCGACGACAAAGATGGCCTCGCGGGAGAGCTCGAGCAGTTCGGTTTTTTGGCCAATCGATTGTTCCATGGAAGAAAGCTGAGGCGAGCCAGGAGCGGAATTTGAGGGGGCTTGGTCCCCGCCGGACAGATGCAGTGTTTGCCGACCTGGTGATGATCTGCCGCTATTCCGCGCCATGCGTCACGTCTCTGGGCGTTTTTGCGGCGCCTTCAGGGCTGCCG
>QIAS01000413.1:3681-5407 GCA_003225615.1 Acidobacteriota bacterium
AGCTTTCCCGCGTTAATGATGCCATAATTGACTGCGTTTAGATAGACCGGAGCAGCTGAAATCGTCAGAGTGTGGATAAACAGCCATCGGTCATGAAATCACATCTCCCTTGTGGCTGGCGCATTCCTGTTGCCGACGATGTATCATAGGGTTACGGATTAACGATCAGGGATTAAGTGGGAGAGCGGCATGGCACGAGCGGCTCCTAAACGCATTCTTTTTGTCGATGATGAACCCAGCATTCGACTGACCTTGCCACCAGTGTTGCAGCAAGCCGGTTTTGATGTTCATGTGGCAGAGAGTGTGGGGGACGCGATCTTTGAGATAAATTCGCATAGCTTCGACGCCCTGATTTCCGACCTCAATATCGCTGAGGAGGGGGACGGTTTCCTAGTGACCACCGCGATGCGGCACATTCAGCCAAATTGCGCGACCTTCATTTTGACGGGATACCCGGCATTTGAAACGGCCCTCCAGGCGATTCACAGCCAGGTAGACGATTACCTGGTGAAGCCAGTGGAAGTAAATTCACTCATCAACACAGTGACCGAAAGGTTGACCAGCCGCTTCGCAAAACTGCCATTTCCGGTCAAGCGGATGACTACTCTTCTGAAGGAGAACACCGCCTCGGTGGTTCTGAATGCTGTGAACACGATAAAGGGCTATTCGAAGACAAACGGGATTCCGTTCTCCTCAGAGCTAAGCCGTGACTTGACGGTGTTCGTTGAAGGCTTGGCAGAACAACTCGAATTGGAAAGCGGTGAGTTGAACCGCGAGGTCCTGCGGACCGCGGGAAGCCACGGCAAGGCGGCAAGTCAGAAAAAGGGAGCCAGCGCGGCAGGTATCGCATGCGAGTTTCGTTTCCTGGAAGAAGCTTTGTACGATCTGGTGAAGAGCAGTCTGACGAGCGTGGATGCGGTGACCACGCTGGTTGCGGACTTGAAGAGGCTGAACCGCGGGTTGGGTTTGTTGCTGGAAGAATCGCTGCAAGGATTTGGGGGGAAATCTTCCGAGCGAAAGTGACGGCAGCCGCCGATACTGCGGCTATTTAGGGTTGCGCTGCAGGCGCCTGCTTTCCGGACTGTGATTTTGTCCCCTGAGACCCAGGGCGACGTCGGCCAAATCGAGATAGTGCTCCAGGCGGGATGGTTCACTCACGCGATCTTCAAGCGGCAGAAGACGTGGGCCCTCATCGCGTGCAGCTTCCGCAGTGGGGGGTAAGCGTTCCACCTTGCCAGGCCTTACCTTATCGCTGATCTTTCGGTCGCGCTTGTTTTGACGTCTCATCTACTGAAGCTTCTTATGCAATGAATCACTCGTCGACTGGTATTCCAGCCAGTTCGCGCTTGCGTTTCTCAATTTCCCGAAGCTGGCGAAGGATTTCGGTTTCAGCTTCCACGTATTCTTTCTCAGTGATTTCGCCGGAGTCGAGTTTCTCCTGCAACTCAAGCAACTGGACCTTGAGCGGCCCGGAATTGGTGTACTCCTGTTCCGCCACCTGCCCGAGGGTGCGCAGGACAAACTTCATTCCAGTGATGGGCAGGAGCAGAAGATCATCTAAGAACAGCATGGCTCTTTTCCGCCGGAGCTAAGTTTGCGAAACGCGCTCCAGCTTCAGGCGAATGTTGACGAAGTTGTACGGCGGCCAAGGACCGGTATATTTGAATTTCAAACGTTTGCCGTACTTCTTGGCAATTTTGTTGACGATGCTGTCGAACTCGCTTTC
>QIAS01000001.1 GCA_003225615.1 Acidobacteriota bacterium
TACACTCAGAGTCGTATGCGTAATAAAGAGGAACCAGGCAATCCCGGCGAGTGCTGCAGGCAAGGCGGAAATCATGATGAAAGGATCCAGCCAGGACTGGAAGTTGACTACGATCAGCAGGTATACGAGCACGATCGAGAACACCAGTCCGCTCAGAAGGCCGATGTAGGAGGCACGCATCGTCTGAACCTGCCCGCGGACAACGACTCGAGAACCGCGCGGCAACTGCTGGCGAGTGGCGTCAATGATTTTGTTGATGTCGCCTGCCACGCCGCCCAGGTCGCGTCCCGCGGTAGCGCCGTAAATATCAATCACCGGCGCGACGTTGTAGTGAGAAACCACCGCCATTCCCGTGCCCCGTTGCACGGAGACCAGGCTGGCCATGAGCGACGGAGGAGCATTTGGATTTGTGCCGGTGACGGGAATGTTCTCTAAATTCTGCAAGCTGTCGGTGCGGTACTCAGGCGTCTGCGTCGCGATGAAATAACTGACATGGTTCTTGGGATCGACCCAGAACGTGGGCGAAGTTTGGAAGCTGCCGCTCAGCGATACCAGCAGATTCTGCGCGATGTCGTGGGCGGAAAAACCAAGTTCTTCAGCTTTCGTACGTTCGACTCTCAGCCGGAGATACGGCTCATCAAAGGGCTGCTGAATCCGCAGATCGGCCGCTCCGGGAACACTTCTCATTTTGGCGAGCAGTACATCTGCATAGCGCCGGTTTGCCTCCAGGTCATTTCCGACGACCTGTACATCGATGGGAGCTGGTAACCCGAAATTCAAAATCTGGCTGACCATGTCAGCCGGCAGGAAAGAGAACGTGACGCCGGGGAACTGCTTCGGGAGCGACAGGCGAAGCTGGTGAATGTAGTTATCGGTCGGGTGGTGATTCGCGGACAGACTCACAAGAATGTCAGCGTCCGACGTCCCCACCGGGGCCGAATTGCTGTAAGAAAGATTGATGCCGCTATAGGGCAGACCTATGTTGTCAATGACGCTCTGCACCTCTTTGGCCGGAACCTGCCGCCGAATGGCCTGCTCGACCTGGTCACAAAGGTTGGCGGTTTCTTCAATTCGCATTCCGGTGGGAGCTCGGAGATGAAGTTTGAAGGTGCCAGTGTCCACACTGGGGAAGAAATCGCGCCCCAGCCAGGGGATCAGAATGGCCAGCGAGCCGAGGCAGCTGGCGAAGAACACAATCAGGAATGCACGCCGATGCTGGAGGCAAGTCTCCAGCAGACTCCGATAGCTCTGGCGGAATTTTTCGAAGGCTTCCTCAAAACGCTTCTGGACTCGTACGAATGGATTGCGGCTGGGAGCATTTCCTGGCTCCTGTTTTTCTCCCCGTAACAAGTACTTGGCCATGGTCGGAACGATAGTCCGCGAAAGAAGATACGAGGCCAGCATGGCGAAGACCACGGCTTCAGCGAGCGGCACAAAGAGGTAGCGCGCTACGCCGGACAGCAGGAACATCGGAGCAAACACAATGCAGATCGAGAGCGTGGACACGAACGCGGGGGTCGCAATTTGCGAAGCGCTGTCCAGCACCACTTCGTCCAGGCTCTTCCCCGGCTCTGCCTCCCGATTTCGATTGATGTTCTCGACTTCGACTGTGGCATCGTCCACCAGGATGCCGACCGCCAGAGCGAGTCCGCCCAGCGTCATGATATTGATCGTTTCCCCGATCGCACTGAGCACAATGATGGAGGTCAGGATTGCCAGAGGGATTGAGGTCGCGATGATAACCGTGCTTCGCCAGCTGCCCAGGAAAGTGAGAATCATGAAAGCCGTCAGGCACGCGGCAATCAGCGTCTCCCTCACCACGCCGCTGATCGCGCTCCGAACAAAAATCGACTGATCAGCCAGGGGTGCTATCTGCAGCTGGGGCGGAACCGTTAACTTAATTTGCGGTAGAAGAGCTTTGATGGCCGAGATCACGTTCAGCGTTGACGCGTTCCCTGCCTTTTGGATGGTTAGCAACACCGAGCGCTGCCCGTTGACGCGCACGATATTAGTCTGCGGGGGAAAGCCATCGCGTACCCAGGCAACATCTTTGATATAGATCGTAGAACCGCCAATCGTTTTGATCGGGATTCGGTTCAGGTCCGAAATCGTCTGCGGTGCTGCATTGAGAATAGAAACGTCATATTCCTTCGACCCGATCTTGGAGGTGCCGGTAGGCAGAATCAGGTTTTGTACGCTGATCGCGTTGACCACATCCAGCGCGGAAAGCCCCTTCGATTGCAATGCTGTCGTGTTCAGATCAACTTGCACCTGGCGTTGTTTGCCGCCATAGGGATAGGGGACGGATGCTCCAGGCACGGTGATGAGCTGTGTGCGGATGAAATTCAGGCCGTAGTCGTTGAGTTGTTGCTCTGACAAATTCTGTCCGGAAAGAGCTAACTGGAGGACGGGCACACTGGATGCGCTGTAGGCCAGAATGAGCGGCGGCGTCGATCCCGCAGGCAACTGCCTGAGTTGGGTCTGAGAAACCGCAGTGATCTGTGCGATGCCCTGTTGAATGTTCGCGGTCGGCTGCAGGAACACTTTCACAACCGCAATTCCATACAGCGACTGCGACTCTACGTGCTCGATGTTGTGAACCGTCGTGGTGAGCGCTCGCTCTGTGACGCTGACAATGCGATCGCTCATCTCCTGAGGCACGAGACCGTTATAGCTCCAGATAATGCTGACGACCGGAATGTTGATGTTGGGGAAAATATCGGTTGGAGTACGCACAATCGCCAGTCCACCCAAGATCAGGATGAGAATGGACATCACCACGAATGTGTAGGGCCGCCGTAACGCTAGTCGTACGATCCACATAGATTCTTCCCGTTCATCAATTTCCGGCGGTCATCAGTTCGCCGGCACAAAAGCAAAAAGCACGCGCGTGCCCAATCGGTCACTAGTTAAGTTACCCATTTATTTTCAATGATATGAATTGACTAAGGGTTGAGAATCGCCTTGCGCAACTCAGCTGATGCTTGACTAGGCGTCCTGCAGTCGACGCACTGTCCACATTTCGACAGGTTCCGGCCGTTCTTAGGTCGCAAGAATGGTTCTGTCGGTTGGATCAGGCACCCGGGGAGCTCGCAGAAGCGATCTTGACCCCGTACGACGTGCCACAGCAGTTGCACACTTGGCGTGTGTTGGAGATTATGCGCAAGACCTTCGCCGCAAGGACGAGATCCTCGAGAAGTTTGGCGATTAATACCATAAGGCCAGGCTCGCTCGCGTCCACGGGCACCGCTCTCGTTGCTGTTCTCGCAGGCGGTCGTACCCCTATGTCGAAAGCGGAGACGGGGGAGGGTCGGTGTTGCCGCTCCCACCACTATGGAATGACCGAAGAACAGCTTTAGCCTACTCTCTTCGGCATTCCGGGGATGTCCTTTGCCAGGTCGTACATAGATTTCCTCGAACGGTTGTTGCCCAGCCGCAGAGAGGAAACGAGAAATGGGACCGAGCACATGACCACCAGGAGAGCCACATCTGACAAGTACGTGAACATTGTGCACCTCGCCATAAGCGAAAGCACTTCAATAACCATTCAACGTTACTTCAGCAGGATCTTGGCCATCATTCCCTTGTCTTCGTGATTCAGCAGATGGCAATGAAATACTGACATGCCTTTAATAACGGGATCGGTGAAGTCCAAGATGACGTCAACCGAGCTGCCATAGGGAACATTCACCGTATCCAGCCACGCCGGCTGCGCGAGCGGCACACCGTTTTCTGCATAGACCAGGAAATGTACCTGGTGGATGTGGAAGGGATGTAGTTCGCGGGTGGCGTTGATAATGCGCCAACGCTGATAA
>QIAS01000002.1:0-3726 GCA_003225615.1 Acidobacteriota bacterium
ACAGAAGGATTTTTCTCCCGACTAATCATGTATTCTGATTTACATCGGACTGCCATTAAAATTTCTTAGCAGGGCGCCACAGGAGATGCATGTCTACGACACCGACGCAATTGAATTGCGATATCAAGAACATTGATCTTGCCGATATGGGCAAGAAGCGCATTGACTGGGCCAACCAGTCGATGAAGGTCCTGCAGATCATTCGCAAAGAATTCATCAAGAACCAGCCGCTGAAGGGAATTCGCATTTCGGCTTGCCTGCACGTTACGGCGGAGACGGCCAATCTGGGAATTTGCCTGCGCGATGGCGGCGCCGAAGTCGCCCTCTGCGCTTCCAATCCGCTTTCCACGCAAGATGACGTTGCCGCCAGCCTGGTCCGCGACCATGGCATTCCGGTTTTCGCCATCAAGGGCGAAGACAACGACAGCTACTACAGCCACATTCTCGCCGCCATCGACCACAAGCCGCATTTCACAATGGACGACGGGGCGGACCTGGTGACCGTGCTGCATACCAAGCGGCAGGATGCGCTCGAGGGGGTGATTGGCGGGACGGAGGAGACTACGACCGGCATTATCCGGCTGCGGGCCATGGCTAAGGAAGGCGTGTTGCGCTATCCGATTGTTGCGGTGAATGATGCCGACACCAAGCACCTGTTCGACAATCGCTACGGCACGGGGCAGTCCACGATTGATGGCATCATTCGTGCCACCAACTTTCTTCTGGCAGGATCGAAGTTCGTAGTTGCCGGCTACGGCTGGTGCGGCCGCGGGCTGGCCGGCCGGGCGCGTGGCGCTGGCGCACAGGTCATCGTTACGGAAGTTGATCCGACCAAAGCGCTCGAGGCGGTAATGGACGGCTTCCGCGTGATGTCCATGAACGACGCCGCGAAAATCGGCGACGTGTTCTGCACCGTCACCGGCAACAAGAACGTGCTCACCAAGGAGCACTTCGAGATCATGAAAGACGGCGCCATCATTTCGAACTCGGGCCACTTCAATGTGGAGATCGATATCCCATCGCTCGAAAAAATGTCCTCGTCCAAGCGCACGACGCGCAGCTTTGTCGAGGAATATTCATTAAAAGACGGCCGCAAGATCAACCTGCTGGGCGAAGGCCGCCTGATCAACCTGGCCGCTGCCGAGGGGCATCCGCCGTCGGTAATGGACATGAGCTTCGCCGACCAGGCGCTCTCGGTCGACTACATGGTGAAGAATTATTCCAAGCTGGAGAAGACCGTGTACCGGGTGCCCGAGGAGCTGGATAAGCGGGTGGCCCGGCTGAAGCTGGAGTCCATGGGCATCAAGATTGACCGGCTCACTCCGGAGCAGGAAGAGTATCTGGCGGGGTGGAGCGAGGGAACGTAGGCCAGTAGTCAGGAGTCAGTAGTCAGCGGGGTAGCGCGAGCTGCCCCGTTTTGTTTTGGTGGATGTATGCTTCAGTCACTCAGTGGCCTTGGCGCAGGCTGCGATCGAAAGCTTTACCGCAGAGATCGCTGAGGATTCGCGGAGGACGCAGAGCGATACCCAGAGCAGTTACAATTCTTGGCCCTTGGCGGGCTGGCCGGCCAAGAGAAAAGTTTTGGGGTACTTGCCTTCTCCGCACAACTTGAACGTTCCGAAATCTTTGTACCAGGGCCCTTCGGGGACGGTCGGCTTGGTTTCGATCCAGAGGCGTAGCTGATTGAGATCGGCGATGGTGATGCGGCGGTCGCGCATACGCTCAACCAGGTGTTCGCGGAGGGCGGCAGGCAGGCGCGACCAGCTTTCGATTTGCGGCATTACTCACCGAAGACGAAGCTTCCCAACTCGTCTCCCAGGCGCTTGACTTCCTCCGGGTCCTTGGATTGACGGAAGCGCTCGGCAAGGTCGAAAAATGCCTTCTCCTTCTGTCGGCGGGCTTCCATGCCTTCCTCAATCAGTTCGAGCAGGACGCGGTTGTCGCTAAGGCGCCGGCGCCGGGCGATGGAATCGACCTGCCTGGCGATCTGGGCGGGGAGGGTAACACTGCGGCGGACCTGTTTCGATGCTGCCATACGCACCAGTATACACCATTCTGGTGCAGAAGGGCTTTGCGCTATCCGCTATCAGCTTTCACTGATCCGCACCGTAACTCAGGAACCGTGACGGCCCATCGACTCCGCTCAGGGTATAATTCGCGGCGATTTCAGCGGGGAGGTCAATATGCCGAGTTTCAGCCACTGGGTGGATCAAGACGTGCTTTTCAAAATCGTGTCGGTAGGCCAGGCGATGAAGGGGACGGTCCGGCAAGCGGATGCGGCGGGTGTCTGGATGACCAGCCCGGACCTGGGTGTGGTCCACGGGCAACGAACCCCAGCGTCGAGGAATACGGTAATTAATGACGCTATTTTCTACGTGCCCATGTCGCAGATCGAATGGGTCATGTCGGCGGATCCGGGATCTCAGGGGTCGGCTTCACAAGGTTAGAGGTCTGCTGCCCACTGCAAATGGCGCGATGGGTGGGATTTATCGGGTTACGGTTATTCCATTGACGGAATATTCACTCTGAGGCATAATTACTATGGCTGGGGGAGGTCGAGTACACCGACGAGTTTTGAAGAAGGACCCAGACACGGAGCAGCATTGCCCAAGAAATTCAGTAGGCTGCGAGAAAAAATGTCTCCGGCGGCGCGAGAGCGTTCCCACGCGCTGGCTGCGAGGTATCGGGCTGAGATGGCACTCGATGAGCTGCGCGAAGCTCGAGAGATGACGCAGGTGCACCTGGCAAAGATTCTGGGAGTGAATCAGGCAGCGGTATCGAAACTGGAACGCCGCGCCGATATGTACGTGAGCACGCTGCAGGATTTTGTGAAGGCTTTGGGCGGAGAATTGAAGATAACGGCGCGGTTTCCAGAGGGAACCGTAGAGATCAGCCAATTTGAGGACATGAAAAGGGAATAGCCAGCGCATGCCGTATCGCTTGCCCACATTTGTAAAAGCGCGAACCTGGGGCCCCCGGCTAGCCCACCCGTCGCAGACAACGCGACGAGTGGGTCCGCTTTTCATTTGCGAATATATCCGGTAGCCGTGGATCACCCCCTAATCGGGCGGTGAAACTCCAAAGTCAAAAACGCGATTTGCGGAGGCTGCGCCTGGTGCGTAGGCACCAGCGTTCCCCGCGCTAAGGAAGCAGTATTCTCCTGCTTTGAGGGAAGCGTTTGGCGTAACCCTGTAAACTCCGGGTTTTAGCTTCGTAAAAGTGAATGGGATCGCGGATTTGTCCTCTGTGCCGGACGAAGCTCCAAAGGCATTGGCCTTCATTACAACCGTCTCGCGTCTGTCCCCTTTCACCTCAAGTCGGAGAAGAGTGAATTCGTTTGGTGTGCTCGTGCCAAAAGACGCATGACTGAGACCGGCGCCTTTCTCCTCAAAGTAGAAATAGAAAACGGCAGTGGGGTCGCTTGTTCTGATGCCGGCGTGTGCAGATCGCACCACAGCTTTCCATTTCATTTTTGCTATGCCATAGGTCATTGCCGATTTGAACATGCCGCCAGACTTACCCGATGTGTACACGGTGGGTTCGAGTAGGAGCATTTGTTTACCGCTTCGAGTGTTGCCATACAGATAGATTCCGAAATCGTGAGCAGAATCTGGGTCATTCGGATTGGCATTCGCTACGACAATGGCCTTGTCAACGCTTGATGCAGGACCCGACTGGGTGACTTTCGGGCTGTTCATGGCCCTAATCACGCTGTCGGAGGCTTTT
>QIAS01000002.1:3732-4349 GCA_003225615.1 Acidobacteriota bacterium
TCATTGAGTGCTTTTAAAGCGGAAACGCACGTGTCGAAATCCGGGTTTTCTGACGTGTGAATCTTGTCTATTATCACGTCATCGGACAGGCCTAGGGAGACCAACTCGATAACATCCTGATTAGTCATCTTTCGGGAGTTAGTCTGCTGGGCGGCACAGACGAAGACAGCAACGAATAAGACTAGAAGAGTAGTGATATGGTTCCAATAGCGCATGGTGATCCTCCCGCTTCTGTTGAATAGCTCTTAGTGGAAAAAGAGAATGCTCGTTTTCTCGCCAGAGCGTTATTTCGTCCCGCGAGGTGTCCAACTTTCTATTTTCTGCTTGGGTTCGTTCGGCCTACGAACTGGGCCTTGCGGAAGCGCTTTGCAAACTTCTCTTGAGTTCACTGTTACAGCAGGGTGAGCAACCGTCGCCTCGGGGGTGTGCACTCCAAATACAGGGAGCCGCTCTTCGGAAAGGCGAGTCGGGCGGATTGTGCGCCTAGGGAAGGCTGGAGTCAACACAAATATGCGTTTCTATCACGCGACGCGGACCGCAATCGCACATAGAATGACCTTGGGACTCGAGATCAAGAACTAAGTTTTCAAGTTCTCCAAACGTCGAGACGAATACTG
>QIAS01000003.1 GCA_003225615.1 Acidobacteriota bacterium
TGCACGGGAGAGACATACAATAACGTCGTAAAGATGACATTTGCCAAGGGAGCTGCATTGAAGGACCCTTCCGGTCTATTCAACTCCAGCCTCGAGGGGAATGTCAGGCGCGCCATCGACATCCACGAAGGCGACAAGGTGAATGAGGCGGCCTTGAAGGATCTCATCCGCGCTGCAGTGGCGCTCAATCTCAAGGGCAACAACAAGTCGAAGCCCAAGCCGAAGCCCCGGCGAACCACCCGCAAGCGGGCCAACTAGCTTCATCGCAGCTCCCGGCCATATCTCCTCCTATAGGGGAAGAGCTTCGGCACCTGCCTCCATACGGCAAGCAGTTCGGGATTGGCCCGAAAGTACAGGGCTCTGTGTGCCGGACGCACAGCAGACCTGGCCGTTCGGGGCGCGACTCCTTGTTTTTTACCTCAAGCTTCTATGCGAAGACGCCGATGGCCAATGTATGCGGTCGACAGGTCGCAGTGTCATGCCATGTCCCCACCCACCACTCCCTACGCCGACAGTGGAACTGGAAGGCTCTGATCCGGCGGAGCGGGTAGACGGTCCAAGGCCCACCGGTGACACCGGGTTCGTCATGTCGGCCGACTTCCAGGGTGGCACATCAGTAGAAGATCCCGAGCGCTCCGGGAAAGCTGGATCAATTTTGCGGGTCCTCGTAGTCGAGGACGACCCTGCCGACCTCGCGCTTGTCTTGCATGCCCTGCAGGCGAGTGAATTTGAACCGCGCAGCGAGGTCGCGCAGACGGCAGAGGAATTCACTGAGCAGGTGCGCAGAAATTCCTACGATGTCGTTCTCGCTGACTACAAGCTGCCGCAGTGGAATGGAATGGAAACGGTGGAACTGCTTCGCCGGGAAGGATTGGATATCCCTGTCATCGTCGTGTCCGGTGCACTCGGCGAACTCAAAGCGGTGGAGTGTATCAAGCAAGGGGCTGCCGACTACGTTTTGAAGGATCACTTGGCGCGACTGCCAGAGGCAGTGCGGCGAGCCATGTACGAGAAGAGATTGCGCGAGGAGCGCAATCAATCTCTGGAAGAATTGGCGCGCTCGAACCGTGACCTGGAGCAATTTGCGTACGTAGCCTCCCATGATTTGCAGGAACCTCTGCGCATGATCGCCACCTATACCCAGCTTCTCGCCGAGCGCTATCGCGGCAAACTTGACGACAATGCTGATAAGTACATTCACTACGCTGTCGACGGTGCCCTGCGCATGCAATTGTTGATCCAGGACCTATTGGCATTTTCGCGAGTTGGCCGCCACGGCACAGATCTGCGGGAAACCGACTGCGGCGCCATTGTGGAAACGGCGATCAAGAATCTGGAAGTAGCAATTCAGGAGAGCGGTGCACAAATCATCTACGACAAGTTACCAACGGTGATTGCGGATGGTTCGGGATTGCTGCAGGTATTGCAGAATCTCATCGCAAACGCCATCAAGTTCCGAGGTTCTGAGCCGTCAGTTATACGTATGACCGCAGAACGGAGGATGAAGGAGTGGGTATTCTCGGTCGCTGACAACGGTATCGGCATCGCGCCCGAGCATGCGGAAGCTGTTTTCGTAATTTTCAGACGGTTGCACACGCGGGCTGAATATCCGGGCAGCGGAATCGGTCTGGCGATCTGCAAGAAAATCATTGAACAGCATGGCGGCAGGATTTGGGTCGAATCCCAGCTTGGGCACGGGTCGACTTTTAAATTTACGTTGCCGGTGAAAAGAACGCGGGAGCAGGTAAAACAGTCTCATGAAAAGCGTGGCTGAAGTGTTACTGGTGGATGACAACCCGGCCGACATCGATTTAACCAGCGACGTGCTGGCCAAGAGTAAGCGGCATTTTCACGTCAGCGCGGTGAACGATGGCGCGGAGGCAATTTCTTTTTTGCGCCAGCAGGGCAAGTACGTGGAAGCGCCGGTTCCGGATCTGGTCGTGCTCGACTTGAACCTGCCGCGTAAGGACGGCCGTGAGGTGCTGTCCGAAGTCAAAGCGGATCCCAACCTGGCGAGAATTCCAGTCGTGATCTTCACTACTTCACAGGCGAGTTCCGACATCAGCCGCAGTTACGAACTGGGGGCGAACTGCTATTTGCGGAAGCCCGGCAATCTTCCCGACTTCGTCGCCGTGGTCCAGTCCATGGCGGATTTCTGGCTGGGCTTCGCCAGTCTACCCCGCAAGGAGAAAAGATGACAGACGAAAGTACGCATGTCTTACTAATTGAGGACAATCCTGGAGACGCCGACCTGGTTCGTCTGCGGTTGACGGAAGGCAAGTCTCCCGTGGATGTGAGTTACGTTGATAAGTTGTCGGATGGGCTTGCTTCCATTAACAAGGAGCCACCTTCCGTCATACTGCTGGATCTGAACCTGCCGGATAGTCACGGCGCAGAGACGTTCCGCACTGTGCTGGAGAAGGCTCCGGATGTGCCGGTGGTGATTCTTTCCGGCCAGGATGACGAGGCTCTGGCCATCAAGGCGGTTCATCAGGGCGTGCAGGATTACCTGGTGAAGGGGGATTTCACTGCCCATCACCTGGAACGGGCGATGCATTATGCCGTGGAACGGCAAGCCCTGCTGCGTTCCCTGGAAATGAGCCGCAAGCAGCAACTGGAATTCAAGAACCACTTCCTGTCGCATGTCTCGCACGAACTGCGTACGCCCCTGACTTGTATTCATCAATTCGCCAGCATCCTGTTCGATGGCCTGGCAGGCGACCTCACGGCTGACCAGCGCGACCACGTGAGAACCATCCTGAAGAGTGCGAACCAACTGCATGCCATGGTACGCGATCTATTGGAAGCCGCGCGCGTTGAATCGGGGAAAATTCACCTCGAGCCGCGCTGTCTTACTATTGGCGATCTCATCCAGCAGGCAGTAACTATGATGAGCCCGACCGCCAGGGAGAAGGGAATTGGTTTGGAGATGGGTTTGGACAGCCGGATTCCGCTGATCTGCGGCGATCCCGATCGCGTGATCGAGATCCTCATCAACCTGATTGACAACGGCATCAAATTCACCCCTCGTGACGGATCGGTCATGGTGAAAGCCTGCATGCTCGATCACGACACTGACTTCGTTTACATCTCCGTGACCGATACGGGACGGGGCATTACCCCGGAAGCCAAGGCGTTGATCTTCGAACGCCTGTATCAGGATCCAAATGCCGTGGACAACAACCGGAAAGGCCTTGGCCTGGGGCTGTACATCACCAAAGAACTAGTGAACCTACACGGCGGGAAAATCTGGGTTACGAGCGATCCCGGACACGGAAGCACATTCACATTCACGCTGCCGGTCTACTCGCTGCCCAAACTGCTCAGTCCGGTAATCACCTACAAGGGCCGCTTGCGCGATGCTTTCGTAGTGGTGGCGGTTGCGCTTGCGCCCATTTCCGAGCCCCCCGCGAGCAACTGGAAAGAAACCTCAGAGCGATGCCTGGAAATCCTGCGGCGCTGTA
>QIAS01000004.1:0-5553 GCA_003225615.1 Acidobacteriota bacterium
AAGTGGGAAGCGGCAGACGTTTCGCAATGTCGACGCTGACAAGTTTTACTTGGTCGAGGAGGGGAAAGATCAGTTAGGCATGCAAGTATTTGGGCGGCAGACGACTGCACCGGCGGCAACTGCTGGTCCGAAGACGGTGAAGGGCGAACTGGCACATTAGAAGTATTCATCAAGTGCGGCCTATAATGCTGCCATGAAAATCCACACCTCATTTGTTGCGATGCTGTTTCTGATCGTCGTGGCCGTGTCATTGGACAGCGCCGCCAAGGTTGGGGTCGAACTGAAGGACGCGCAAGGCAAGAGCGTAGGTTCAGCGCTTATGTATGAGAGCGATGGGATGGTGATTCAACTCAACTTGCATGATTTGCCTCCGGGAGAGCACGCCATCCACATCCACCAGAATGCAAAGTGTGATGCACCGGACTTCAAGTCGGCCGGTCCGCATTTCAATCCTGACAACAAAAAGCACGGGCTGGAGAACCCTGAAGGTCACCACGCGGGCGACATGCAAAACTTCACCGTGGGCGCGGATGGTAAGGCGAAAGCAAAGATAGTCAACAAAGATGTGAATTGGGGAAATGACAGCCACTCCATTTTCAGCAATGGGGGAACAGCGCTGGTTATCCATGCCAAGGCCGACGACATGAAAACCGATCCTGCGGGGAACTCCGGAGACCGGATCGCCTGTGGGCTGATAACAAAACGGTAGCTGAATTCAAACATCGGTATTTGTACTCACAACTGAGTTGTGAGTGCAAACGCGTGTTCTCAAGAGTTACGATGAAAAGACGCTATATCCCGCCCAATTTCACCGAACTACGACGAGCTGTTGCTCACCTCGGCTGTAGCGAATCGAAACAAAGATCAGGTTCCGGCCAACTCCAAGACCGTGATCTCCGGTCGGGCACCGAGCCGGATGGGGAAGCCAGTTATGCCAATGCCGCGGTTCATGTAGAGTTGCGCGCCACCGCTGCCGTCGATTACCGGCCGCATAGCATGCTTATCTACATACAAACCGCGGATGTAGGGTACCCCTATCACGCTGCTGAGGTTGAACCCGCGGTGGATGAAATCGAGCGACAACTGGCCGCCGCCGTGAATGTCGCCAGCCAGCGTCAAGTCGATGCGCGGCTCGGGATAACCGAAGAAATGCGGGTAGTGGGTCAGCAAAATGTTAACTGTGTTAGGCATTACCAACGCTTCGAGCTGCTGCAGTCGCCGGTAGCCTTCTAGCTCCCGCGCGTGCATCGGGGCAAGATCGCTCCCATGGTCTATCCCGATCAGATTAAGCGTCTCGCCACGGAGGCGGATAGGTGCGCTCTCCTGACGCAACATGCGGATACCCTGGGCGGCGAATAGGCGTGTGATGGACTCTTCAATCCCCACGTCCGCCTCGTGGTTTCCCATGCATCCGAAAACGCCGTGAGGCGCTCGCAGGCCCGCTAGCACACGCACCACTTCACCCTGGGCTTCCGGGTCCCAACAAATGTAGTCACCGGTCAACGCGATCAAGTCTGGCTTTAATCCGTTGGTGATGGCGACGCAGCGGCGAATGTAGTCCGCGGTGGTGAAGGGGCCAATGTGAATATCGGAAAGCTGGGCGATGCGAAAGCCATCGAAGGCCTCGGGCAGACGAACCAGCCGGACGCGCTGACGAACGATTTCTACGTTCTGCCGCTCGTAGAGAAGCCCATAGCCGGCAGCGACGAAGGGAGTGGCGCTGACTAGCACCGCAGTCCGCTCCAGAAAGCGACGGCGGCCGAGCGACAGCAGGACAGATCCGGCATCAGCAGCGGCGAAAGGCTGGTGTATAGCCGTGCGCGCTTTGCGGTAAACCCACCCAGCGGCGCGGGCCATCCGGTCTGCTGCCCCAAAAGCAATCACTAGCGGAAACGCCAACAGCGATCCCACGAGCCACCACCAGAATGCAGCGTGGATGACCATGCTTTGCGGCCGGTAATCGTCAGCACGGATTGTGTGACCACTAGCCCACTCGGGATAGCTGTACAGGAAGATAAACAAATAGACCAGGCTCACCATGATCACAAGCCAGACGCGACGGGGTCTTCGAGGAATGAACCGCTCTCCGACACCGACGAGGCGCCCGATCCAAAAAATCTGACTGGCTATAAAGATCAGCAGCAGGGCGAGACCGATCAGATCGGAACGGGCGAACTCGTCGAAACGTGCCACCAGGAATACAACACAAGGAAGGATCAACAACAGAACGATCGCACGCCAGTGAGCGACGACGCGCTGAAGAGATCGGAGGAAAGAGAGCTTCGCCGATTGCGGCTTAGATAGGGCGGGTGACATCATTCCGAACCCTCTTTCTCGGCTCAGCAGTCAGCAACGCGTAGGCAAACGTCGGCGGGAACACGCGCCCTTTATGATACATGCGTTAATCCCACCTCAGCCATGCTCCCCTGGGATATTGGCCCACCCCGAGAGAGATCTGTACTAGCGCGATCTTGATCGATTACTCGGCGATAAATCGCGATTACACCAGTAACACCTAAAGTGGCTCGTTTACGAGATGAGTTCTGGTGTTTCTTTCTTAGTTCGGGTACGGCTTGCCCGGGCGTACGATGCGAATCCAGTGATCGGTGAAAGCGGAATGCAGGCCGGGCGGTTCGAGCTTGGGCATGTGACAGGTTACGCAATCTTTGTTGCTGACCGGACAGGGATGGCCGGGATGGTCGGCTGTGAGCTTGGCCCCTTTCTCGACGTGACAGGCGAGACAGCGTGAATCATAGAAGCTCGTTTCATGGACCAATTGCTTGTGCGGGTCGTGACATGCCGCGCAAGTGAGCCGGGCGTCTTGTTGTTTCCAGCAGCGGCTGTTCTCCAGGCGATAGGGTGCAAAGCGGACATTAAATAAACCAATCGACATCAGGCCGCTTCCTACGACGTCCTGCCAGGTGCGGTGGCAGGCGCCACAAAAATCTACAGCATCGGAGGGATTCAGGGCGGCGGGGTTGAAGATCGCGTCGGCGGTCGGCTGCTCGC
This sequence comes from Acidobacteriota bacterium, assembly GCA_003225615.1. GTDB lineage: Bacteria > Acidobacteriota > Terriglobia > Terriglobales > Acidobacteriaceae > QIAS01. The sequence continues at coordinate 3,010 of QIAS01000004.1, forward strand.
TTCCGGAAGTCATGGCGGTTACATGCTTGGCGCCGGGACCGTGACAGGATTCGCAGGTCACACCGGGGGAGGCGCTCGCGGGATCAAATTCATTTTTCGTTTTTGAAAAACTGGTGTGGCAGCCGAAACAGCGCTGGGTATCGTCCTGGGAGAGCAAGCGTCCGGCAGCATTCTCGGTGCTCGCGGGCAATTCGGGCGGATGGCCCGGAGTGATGTCGAGCGCCTGGGGAACGCCGTAAAAGCTTAGATGGCTCTCGTAGAAATTTCCATTGTGCTGGTAAAGATAAGTCTGGCCCATGCGGCCGAGGCCCATGGCCCAAAGCAGGTCGGCGGTGAAAGATGATTTCGGGTCGCTGACTTTCAAAACACTCTTCTGCTCCGTCGTCACAAGCTCGTACTTATACGGACCAAGCTCAAATGTCAGGTGATCGTGTCTGCGGAGGTGTTCCGAATCCGCGGCGCGGCTGGCGGCATGAGCCATGGCGGTGTTTCTATAAGGGAGAGCCTTGTCAGCGTGGCATTTCGCACATTCGGCGGGACCTGCGTATTCATCGCGCGAACGGTCGCCCTTGGTAGGCCACCAGCCGGGGTTCTGGATTCGCAGGCTTGTGGGCAGCGATATACCGCCAGGAGCCTGGGTTTGCGCAGAACTGCCAGGTGCGATGGCGAATAATAGAGAGCCCAGAAAGCATAGCGCGGCAGCGGAAGGACTGAGCTTGAGACTGCGGCGTGTTAGACGGGGCGTCCCTGAGCAATGATTAAGACAGAACATTTTGAAAGTACTCGGGACGATGGGCTCGCACCTGGCGGCTCACATTATTTCGCGGGCGGTTTCTCCAGCTCCGACAAATATTTCTTCACCATGGCCGCATCATTGGGGTCGGTGGCAAACTTCAGATACTCGCGTAGCTGCGCCGCTTCATTGGCGCGATCACCTTTTGCCTCGTAGATCTGTGCCAGCAGAAAGTGTACCCGGGGATCGCGGTTGTCCTTATCGATCTCCACGGCTTTAAGGGCGCTTTTTTCCGCCTCGGGCAACTTGTGAAGATTCAAATTGGCAGCGGCATTGAGCGCGTACGCCACCGCGTCATTGGTGGGATCGAGTTCGAGGGCCTTGCTGCACAGTGCGAGCACCTCGTCCCACTTCTGCTCACGCGCTGCTACGTCGGCCAGACAGAGATAGGGAGGCAGGTAACGAGGATTCGCGGCCATTGCCTGTGAGCACGCCTTGCGAGCTTCTGTCGTTTGCTGACGGGCGGCGAGCATCTGCCCCAAGGTGACCCAGGCCGCGGCGTAATTCGGTTCGAGTTGAACCGATTTCCGTAAGTGTTGCTCCGCGGAATCGTATTTCTTGTCGTTCAAGGCGGCGCAAGCAGTGGCGTATTCTTTTTTGGCCTTGGCAGGAATCTGCAGAGCAGCGACAGCGATGGTGGGGCTTTGCATTGCGGTTAGCGGGGGAAGGAAGCAGGTGTCGTCTTCAGAAGTTATGGCTGAAGCTGGGCGTTTGTTCCTGCCGTAACGGAGTTGATTTTGATCGAAGGAGTCGGTCGGAGCTTTGGGAGGCGGAGGAGGCGGGTTGGGCGGAGGAACGCTGCCTCCTGGCCGCTGAGCGGAGAGCAACGCAGCGGAAAAACTAAATATTGCGACCCAGAACAATCCCCGCAGCGCCGTCAACCGTAAGGGCAGAAATAAAGGCACTCTACTTCTTGTATTGTCGGCCATCGCTTCACGAATCTGAATTAGAGACAAGACAAATGCCCACGCGAATGGTAGCCCTTTTTACACTAAGCGCCAAGCGTCCATTTGTATTTCGGTCACGTTTATGAAGAGGGTCAGATGACTCCTAGGACTTTCCCCAAAGCCTAGGGCAAAAGAAATGGCAGGCGCCGAGGCGCCTGCCAGCGAACTCTCAAGGGAGTCGCCCCGTCAGAAAAGAAACTTCAGAGCAAATTGAAGTTGTCGTGCCGATTGCGAACCAGTGATATTTCCGAAATTAGCATTGCTACTGGTGGCGCCAGTTACCGGAGTCCCCGGATCGAACGAGCCACCCGCCGGTCCTCCCAGGAACGTCCATACCGGATGGTTGAAGGCGTTCAAAGCCTCAAACCGGAACTCCAGTCTCTTGTTTTCGGTGAGGAGGAATTCTTTGTGAAGATTAAGGTCCACGTTGGCATAGCCGGGACCGCGAATGTTCCCTACCGAACAAGTACCGAATTGGTTGGTCGGATGCGAGACGTTACTCGGATCAAACCACTGGATAAATCCTGGCGCCGTAGAAGTGCCGTCTACTCGCTTGTTGACTACGTGAACCGGGCCATTGCAATTCGGCCTTGCGCTTAGGAAGTAATTGCCGATGCCATTCGTATTCGAGGGATCACCGTTGAAAGCGCCCCAACCACCAAACTCATTCAGGGTCAGAGCGTTTCCGGTATGCAGAGTGATGATCCCTCCGATCTCCCAGTTGCCAACCACAGTATTGAGTACCGGGCTGATATCTCTTCCAAACTGCTTGCCGTGGCCGATTGGAAGTTGGTAAGTAACGTA
>QIAS01000004.1:5574-9368 GCA_003225615.1 Acidobacteriota bacterium
GAAACATGGTCCCCAGTCAGCTCGGCCGTCGTAGGAGTTCTGCCAGCCGGGTTGACCGCCTGAACTAGTGGCATTGGTGCTGCCCCAGCCCGTGCCGAAGTAGCCGGGCGAATTGCTCAGACACTTTGAGTAGGTGTAGGCCACCTGGGCCTGCAAGCCATTGCTCATTCGCTTTTGCAAGACTGCCTGCAGTGCATCATAGCGCTGGCTGGCGTTGGACATGTTAGTTCCGGCGATAGCATTGGCGCCACCCAAGGCGCTGTTGTCGGCGGAATATAAGGAACCGGCCGCTCCACCGCCTAAATAGGGGCCCGCGATTCGGGAAACAATCGGTTCTCCCGGTTTCGCGATAGTACCCGCGGCATTCAGACCTTCCAATTGCGTTGCCTGAAAGAAGTTCAGCAGGTGTGTACCGTGCTGCCCGACGTAGCCTATTTGCGCAGTCAAGGTATTGGTGAATTCATGCTGGATGGTTAAGTTCCACTGCTGGTTCATCGCCGGCCTGATGTTCTGATCCGTGACTCTGATGCGAATTCCGGCATAGCAAGCAAAGTCGATTGCCGCGCAACTCGTCGGTGCCGGATAGCCTTGCGCAATACTATTTAGCGTGGCGTCGGAAGCCGGACTCTGTCCGATAATTCCGAAGGGGGGGTTGAGTGAGGGCTGCTCGTTTGCGCCACCTCCTTCGAAGAACGAGGAAATCGCATAGCCGGCACGAAATACGGTTTTGCCGTGCAGCGCTGCGGGCGCCCAGGAAAGTCCGAGGCGCGGCTCCCAGTCACCGATTCCGAGGTAGTTGTTATAGAGCGCACGATGGGCGCTAGTAGGCACCTGGATTGCGCCCGTGAAGAGCCCGAAGTTCACCGCACGGTTCTTGACCTCATAAAGAGGTGTATGGTCTTCGAACCGGAGTCCGAGATTGAGGGTGAGCGTGCTGGTTGTTCGCCAGTCGTCTTGAACGTACAAGGCATAGAGGTTGCCGCGATCACGGAATTGGGTCGGGTTGACGTACGCGTCTCTAACACCGCCACTGGCGACTCCCAACCACAGGTCGGAGAGCCCTGAGCCGCTGTTGCCAGGCAGTCCAATGCTGCCCAAAGCGCCATTGTTGCCGTTGTACAAGTAGTTTTGCCTGAAGCGGACGTACTGGAACCCGGTTTTGATGGTATGCCGTCCGTGGGTAATGGAGAGGTTGTCGTTGAACTGGCCCTGCGTCGTGTGGAAGATTTGAACCAGATTCAATTGTCCAAGGGAAGGTTCGGCGCCCGGCCCTATGCCGGGAATTTGGATGTTGAGCAGCCCCGGCACTTCGAAATTAGCACCAGCTATGCCGAGCTGTTGGCCAATGTTCCCAAGGGACGAAGTTTGCACCAGGCTCTGATCGAAGCGAACCGCATTGAAACCGATGCGGGCGTCGTTCAGCAGGTTCGCACTGAAAGTATGACTCCAGTCCACCACCGCATTTCTTATGGGTTGATCCGCACCCTGAGCGGAACCGGCGGCACAGAAGAGGCAGCCACTGAAGGCAGGGTTGCGCAGATGCATTTGCGAATAACGGCCAAAAACATGGTCTTTGTCGGAGATGTTGTAGTCGATTTTTAGATCGCCCTGGTCGGTGTTGATGCTGTTTCCGGAATTGAAGAAGAAGTTATTGCCACCGCCCACGCTGTCGACTTGCGGCAAAGGATAGTACTTCGTCTGCCCGAATAAATTCTGGGCAACGGTGCTGATTGGATATCCAGCCGAAGCTAAGTTGTTAAAGGGAACGGCTTGAGCGGTATTGTTTGGATTGTGAAGCTGTATGCCAATACCCCCTGTGCAGTTCCCCGCCCCATCGAATGCTCCGCCGAAATCCGTGCAAAGTTGTCCGAAATCGCCATTTCGCATCCTCTGCGTTAAAAGCTGGGCACCCGTTTCGCCAGAGTTCAGATCACGCAGGCCCTGGTAATCGGCAAAGAAGAACAGCTTGTTCTTAATAATCGGGCCTCCGATTGTGCCTCCGAACAAGTTGTAGCGGAATTCCGGCTTGAGAATGGTGCCGTCGGCAGAGTGCCCGGGGACAATCTGAGTAGGGGTGTTCTCCTGCGCAAGCACGCCCTTGGACCACCCGTTAGAGGGAAGGTTGGCGTTGAACTTGTCATTGCGCAGAAACTCAAAAACGCTGCCGTGAAAGTTATTGGTGCCCGATTTCGTGGAGACGCTGATGACCCCGCCCTCATAATTGCCGAACTCCGCGGAGGCGTTCTGGGTGATGATATTGAATTCCTGGATCGCATCTATATTGGGCACGAAGCTGGTTTCATTGTTCTTGTCTTCGCTGTTGAGTTGCCCATCCAGGAAGTACTGGTTGGCCTGCTCACGGTTGCCGTTGATGAAAGGACGGCTGGAATTATCCAGGTTGTGAGGCTCGTTCAGGCCCTCCGGGTTGTTGGTGGTCGCACCCGGTGCGAGCAAAGCTAACTGTAGATAGTTGCGTCCGGCGAGCGGCACCGACGTGACCGCGTGGGACTCAAGCACCGTGCCGACCTCCGTGGATTGGGTCTGAAGCACAGGGGCGGCGCCAGTAACTTCGACGGTCTCCGACACCTGACCAACCTTCATGGGGACGTCCACGCGCGCGGTCTGATTAAGCTGCAGTGTGAACGCCGGGTAGACGGCGCTTTGGAAGCCCGGAGCGCTGACCCTCAGGGTGTAATTTCCCACCGGGATGCGGAGGATGTTGTACGCGCCGCTATCATTCGTCTTGGCGGTCCAGACGGTTCCGCGCTCCACATCTTTTGCCGTGACCTCGGCATTGGTGATGGGAGCTCCGCTCGGATCTGTGATCGTGCCGACGATGGCGGCGGTGACTTCCTGGCTCCAGGCGGGTTGCAAAATTCCCAGCACTGCGATTAGCAGCGACAGGGTCAGTGCGATGGTCAGCGAATTCCTTTTCCTCATCACAGAACCTCCAGACGGCGCATTTTCCTGAGACCACACCCACGTGATCTACATCACAAACCTTAGTGCGTACATGCTATATAGCACACTGGTCCGCAGGTCAAGAAAAAAATGCGGGCGCACACATCTTTTTACAATTGGCGCCAAACCTCTATAGCGCACTTTTGGGAGACATGTTTCGTGCCAAGATTCCGGCAGGCCTTCTATGGAAATCAGAAACTCCATGATTGTAATCTGTGAATAATGGAATATAGGGGGCGCCGGCACATAAATCGGCACATAAAATTGAGGATGGGGGTCTTCGGCCTCCTGGTAAGCTATATAGCTGCGGGAACGCGAGGAACTCCGGCGGGAACTTGCCAAATTGCGCCTAAGAACGATATTGTATTGTGCTCTATAGCACGCGGTTATATACTCGCCGCCAGCTTAAGGAAACGGCCATGCGACGCGACGGACGAAACGGGGTCCCGGCTTACAAGCGAATCCAGGGGGGAATCCTGAAGCGCATAGAAGCCGGGCAGTTGAAGTCGGGAGACGCGGTTGATTCGGAGCGCGAACTGGCCAAGATTCACCGTGTGAGCCTGATGACGGCGCGGCACGCTTTGGCCGATCTCGAACGCGAGGGGATGGTGGAGCGGCGGCGCGGGGCGGGCACCTTCGTCGCGCCACCGAGAATTCATTTCAACAAGTTGATGAGCTTTAGCGAGCAGATGTCAGGCCGCAGCCTGGTGGGACGCTCGAAAGTGCTTGCTGTGAGCTTGATCGATAATGAACAGGAGATTGCGGCGCGGCTGGCGTTGCCGGCCAGGAGCCGGCTCATCAAGCTGGAGCGACTGCGGCTGGGAGCCGACGAA
>QIAS01000004.1:9432-10634 GCA_003225615.1 Acidobacteriota bacterium
CTCTACGGTTGAGCGCGACTACGGAGTGCAACTAGCGCATGCCGACGAAGAGATTGACGCCACGGTCGCCGATGCGCAAACCGCGCGACTGATGGATATCGCAAAGGGCGTGCCACTGCTACGGATTCGGCAGGTGATTTATTCGACCAAAGGCAAGGCCACCATGTATGTGCTCGGACTGTATCGCTCGGACCGGCATACGTTGCTGATTCGGCGGTACCGGTAAGATTATCGGGAAAAGATGCCACTTACTTCCATCGATTGGATCGTGATCGTCGGATATTTGCTGATCAATTTGCTGATCGGCATTTATTACCGGCAGCGGGCGAGCGGCAATACGGAAGAATTCTTTATCTCCGGCCGCGATGTTTCCTGGTGGCTGGCCGGGACTTCGATGGTGGCGACCACTTTTGCCGCCGACACTCCTCTTCTGGTGACGGGCCTGGTGGCGCGGCAAGGAATTGCGGGTAACTGGATTTGGTGGGGCTCCTGCGTCGGTGGGATGATGACGGTCTTCTTCTTTGCGCGCTACTGGCGGCGGGCGGAGATTCTTACCGACGTTCAATTAGTGGAGATCCGCTACGGGGGCAAGCCGGCGGCGTTTCTGCGCGGTTTCAAGGCGATATATCTGGGACTGTTCATGAACTGCTTCATCCTGGGCTGGGTGACGCAGGCCATGGTCAATATTATTACGGTGCTGCTGGGGCCGATGATCGCGCAAGGGCGCGTGCTGCAATTGAGCGTTGGCGGGCGCGCTTTTCATTACGCGCTGGGTGATCCCCGCTACACCGCGCTGATGATCTGCATCTTTATCCTGATTCCCTTCACCGGACTTTATACGTCCATCGGCGGGCTCTGGGGTGTTCTAGTTACCGACGTGTTTCAGTTTGCCTTGAAGATGGCGATGATCATTGTGCTGGCTTGGGTGGCGGTCGCGAAGATTGGCGGGATGGAAGCTCTGCAAGTACGTTTGAAAATGATACAGGGTAATGTGCGGGCCAGTGGCATCCAGGCGGCGGACCCGACCGCCTTCTTGCCGGATTTTCATCTTGGGCTGACTACTAACGCCTTGTGGACTCTGCCGGTTTTGACTTTCATCGTGTACCTGGGAATGCAGTGGTGGCTGGCGTGGTATCCGGGAGCGGAACCGGGTGGCGGTGGCTACGTGGCGCAACGCATGTTCAGTGCCAAGGATGAGAAAA
>QIAS01000005.1:0-590 GCA_003225615.1 Acidobacteriota bacterium
CTCCACCGTCAAACGCGCCAGCTAGGCTGAATCCGTAGAGGCCGGGTTTTAACCCGCCCGGCTTTGCGGCAGATTGCGAAGCTTTGCGCCTAGCCCAGACCGCGGTCAACAGGAACGGTGTCGCCAGAGCAACCACCATCAGGTGCTCGACCCACGGCGTCGTAATGCAGAAGGTTCTAATGCAAAAGGACCGTTCGGCGTTCCACACACCCGGTAAAACGCTGGACATTGTAAAGAACCCGAACGAGCAGTAAGCCTCGAGAAGTTCTGCGCAAAGTCTCCCCCTCCGCCACAACAGCACGCCCGCCAATCCAACAAAGGCTGGCAGAAGCGTGATCCAGAGTCCCGACCGTCCGGTGGTGCGAAGCGGCCGATCGCGAGCGGAAAGCCGTGACAACTCGTAAGAACGATCCAGAAGAACCCGAGCAGAGTTCCAAGCGGCGTCTTAGGCTTCAACGCCTGCATGGTGCGAGTATGCTCCTGGAATCTCTCGCCGCATTCCCCGAATGGACTGACAAATCCTGTGGCCGACCCAAATCGTGCTTGACGAAACTTGCTGAGGTACTAAAATACTTTATAGTGAGCAGGGC
>QIAS01000005.1:749-2044 GCA_003225615.1 Acidobacteriota bacterium
AGTAGGCGCTAACCCCTTTAGAATCCGCACTTACAAACAAATATGGGGGGAGGGGCCCCTCTCGTTTTGCAAGAATTTCAAGTTGCCGCACGGAAGTCAACGATTCCTGTTCGGAGGACAGCATGCCCATCAAGGTCGGCATTAACGGCTTCGGCCGTATTGGACGCAACATCATGCGCACGGCGATCGACGACAAGGATATTCAGTTCGTCGCGGTGAACGACATCACGGACGCCAAAACGCTCGCGCATCTGCTGAAATACGATTCCGTGCTCGGCAATCTGCCGCATAAGGTGACCCACACGGAAGACAGCATCTCGGTAGACGGCAAAACCTTCAGGGTATTCCGCACGAAGGACCCTGCGGAGCTCGACTGGGCTTCGGTTGGCGCGGAAATCGTTGTTGAATCCACCGGCCTGTTCACCAGGGGCCCGGATGCCAAGAAGCATCTGCGCCCGCCCGTGAAGAAAGTCATCATCTCCGCACCCGCGGACAGTCCCGACGCCACCTTTGTCCTCGGCGTGAACGACAAGTGCTACGATCCGGCAAAGCATCACGTCATTTCTAACGCCTCCTGCACCACTAATTGCCTCGCGCCTGTCGCCAAAGTCATCCAGGACACTTTTGGTATCCAGAGCGGCACCATGACCACCATCCACTCCTACACCAACGACCAGGTGATCCTTGACTTCCCGCACAAAGATCTCCGCCGCGCCCGAGCAGCTGCCATCAACATGATTCCAACTTCCACCGGTGCGGCAAAGGCTTTGAAGCTTGTCATTCCCGAGATGGCGGGCAAACTCGATGGTTTCGCCATGCGGGTTCCTACCCCCAACGTCTCGGTTGTAGACCTGGTGGCTTTCGTCGAGAAGAAGACCACAAAAGAAGAAGTGAATGCCGCTATGAAGAAGGCGTCTGAAACCACCCCGCTGAAAGGCTATTTGGGCTACGAAGAGGACGAATTGGTTTCGGCGGATTTCCGCGGCGACTCGCGTTCTTCCATCGTCGATTCACCCATGACCCTGGTCGTCGGCGGCACTTGCGTGAAGGTAATCTCCTGGTACGACAACGAGTGGGGATATTCCTGCCGTGTGCGCGACCTGATCAATTACATCGGCAGCAAGGGCCTGTAATCGTAGTTCCGGCATCTTGCCGGCTGTGGGGCGGGCATCCCGCCCATCCGGGCGGCAGTACCCAATTGCGGCTTTGCAGTCCAGCCACCATGTCCAAACTATCAATCCGCGATCTTTCTCTCAACGACCACCGAATTTTCATGCGCGTGGATTTCAACGTTC
>QIAS01000005.1:2101-5416 GCA_003225615.1 Acidobacteriota bacterium
GCTTGATTCTCGCCTCCCATCTTGGCCGCCCTAAAGGCAAACCCAATCCCAAGATGAGCCTGAAGCCGGTAGCCGAACGCCTCCGCATGTTGCTCGACAAAGAACTCGCCCGCGGCGAAAACGTGGGCTTCTGCCCCGATTGTGTCGGAGTAGAAGCCGAAGAAATGGCCGGCAAGCTGGAAAAGGGCCAAACGCTCCTGCTCGAAAACCTCCGCTTCCATGCCGAAGAAGAAGCCAACGACGAAAAGTTTTCCAAGCAATTGGCTAAACTAGCCGAGTACTACGTTAACGATGCCTTTGGAACCGCCCATCGCGCCCACGCCTCAACTGTAGGCATAACCAAATTCGTGCAGAAGTCCGCTGCCGGCCTGCTGATGGAGAAAGAGTTGGAATACCTTGGCCGCGCTTTGCATCATCCCGAGCACCCGTTCATCGCCATTCTCGGCGGCGCCAAGGTCAGCGACAAAATCGGCGTGATTCAGAATCTCATGAACAAGGTTGACGCTCTCATCATAGGCGGCGGAATGGCATACACGTTCCTGAAAGCCATGGGCGAGCAGGTAGGAAAGTCGCTGGTGGAAGAAGACAAGCTCGACCTCGCACGCCAGATCCTGCAGGACGCAAGGACTCGCAAGCTGAAGTTCCTGTTGCCGGTGGACCACCTTATTGCCGACAAGGTCAACGCCAATGCCCGCGTGCAGACCGTCAGCAACGGCCACCCCATTCCCGCCGGAATGATGGCGTTGGACATCGGCCCCAAAACCATCGAAATGTTCTCCGAAGAAATTTCCCGCGCCCGCACCATCATCTGGAACGGCCCCATGGGCGTCTTCGAAGTAGCTCCGTTCGCCAAAGGCACGTTCAAGGTCGCCCAGGCGGTCGCCGAAAACGCCGGCGCCATTCGAATCGTGGGAGGCGGAGACTCGGTCGCCGCCGTGCACGCCGCCGGTGTTGCCGACAAGATCACGCACATCTCTACCGGCGGCGGCGCGTCACTCGAGTTTCTTGAGGGCAAAAAGCTGCCGGGAGTAGAAGCGCTAACCGACAAACACTGAGCAATCTGGATTCTGCGTGAGCACACTGGTAACGCGAATTTTTTTGGACGACGCGAAATCCGTGGAATTCCACGGTCCAGCCGACATTACGAAGGAGACCACCGACGCCATCGTAAACGCCGCCAACTCTTCCTTAATGGGTGGCGGTGGCGTGGACGGCGCCATTCATCGTGGCGGAGGACCGGCAATCCTTGAAGAATGTAAGCTCATTGTTAAGAAGATTGGTCGCTTGCCGGCCGGACAAGCCGTGATTACGACCGGGGGACGTCTGCCGGCCAAGCATGTGATCCACAGCGTAGGCCCGATCTATCGTGACGGAAAACGGGGTGAAGCCGAAATCCTGGCAAGTTGCTATCGCGAGTCCATCCGCGTGGCGGAGGACCATGCCCTCAAGTCGATTGCCTTCCCCGCAATCTCGACCGGTGCTTACGGATATCCAATAGACGAGGCCGCCGACATTGCCGTTTCTGCTGTGATTGCGGCCTTGGCTTCCACGAAATACGTAACCAGCGTCCGTTTCATCCTGTTCGATAACTCCACTCTAAAAGCGTATCTGACAGCCGCCAAAAAACTGGAAAAGGTTCTCGATGAGAAAAAAACTGATCGCCGCCAACTGGAAGATGTACAAGGTCCCCGACGACGCCCGTGATTTCTTCCGCAATTTCCTTCCCCTCGTCGCCGACCACAGCCGCGATGAGATAGTAGTTTGTCCCCCATTCGTCGATTTGCCCGCGGCAGTTGAGTCTGCAAAGAGTTCGAATGTCGCGATCGGCGGCCAGGATATGCATTGGGAAAAGGAAGGCGCCTTCACCGGCGAGGTCTCCACAGCAATGTTGCTCGCGGTCGGCTGCACCCACGTCATCATCGGCCACTCCGAACGCCGCCAGTACTTCGGGGAAACCGACGACACGGTAAACCTGAAACTTAAAGCGGCACTTGAAGCCGGACTCACTCCCATTGTTTGCGTTGGTGAAGTCCTCGAAGAACGTGAGGCCGGACTTACCGACGACGTGCTGCGCCGTCAGTGCTTGCGTGCCTTTCACGCCATCTCGGCTAAAAAAGCCGCCAAGTTGGTGGTCGCCTACGAGCCCGTCTGGGCCATCGGAACCGGCAAAACCGCCACCCCGCAACTTGCCGCCGACGCCCACCAACTCATCCGCAGCGAAGCCGCTAAAGCATTCGGGGAAAAGCTAGCGGATAGCCTGCGCATTCTCTACGGCGGCTCAGTAAAACCCGAAAACGCCAAAGCCCTGATGTCCGAAGAAGAAATCGACGGAGCCCTGGTCGGGGGCGCCAGCCTCGACCCAAAATCATTTGCCGCGATCGTGAAGTACTGAAGCCAGCGTTATTTACGAAGCACGAAGTCCGATTTACGAACTGAAAAACCCAAGCTTCGCAGGGCGACTCTAGTTCGTACTTCGCAAATCGTACTTCGTACTTCGCCGTTGTGCTCCCGCGTCCTCGGCCCTAATCGCCGCTTTTGTTATAATCTGGATTGCTCAACCAAGATCCGCGGAAGTGGTGGAACTGGCAGACACACCATCTTGAGGGGGTGGCGCCGAAAGGCGTGGGGGTTCAAATCCCCCCTTCCGCACCAAAGCAATTTAGCTTCCGAGGAATTGGAGAAAAACTCGCAGACTGCTGTCGTCGAACATCATGACTATACTTATTACTATCATCCACATCATTGTTTGCTTCTTCCTCATTATCGTCGTGCTGCTGCAGAGCGGCAAAAGCGGCGATATAGCTGCCGCGTTCGGCGGAATGGGCAGCCAGACCGCCTTCGGCCCCCGCGGCGCGGCTACCGTCCTCTCCAAGGCGACGACTTTGTCAGCCATCATCTTCATGCTGACTTCCATCACATTGTCGATATTCGCCTCACGCCGCTCCGGCCCCAGTTCGGTGCTGCAAGGCGTCAAGCCATCGCAAAGCAAGTCGCAGCCTGCAAAACCGGCAACGCCACCACCCGCGCCACAACCGCAGCAGAAGTAACGGGTAAGCTACCGCAGTTTTCGCAAGCGTATTTCTTTGCGATCTTCGCGCCTCCCTTTGCACTTTGCGGTTAAAGGCTTTTACTGGCGGCCCTCACTCCCAGCTCAGGGAGGCTACAATAAATCCATGATCCACGAAATTCTGGCCGTAGGCCCGCTGCAGTGCAACTGCTCCATCATCGGCGATGAAAACACCAGCGAAGCCATGGTCATTGACCCCGGCGACGACATAGACGACGTGCTCGCGCTCGTCCGCAAACACAACTTGA
>QIAS01000006.1 GCA_003225615.1 Acidobacteriota bacterium
TGGACGCCTTCTTCGACGGCGTTCACGCGCTCTTCATAACGGCCGGGCATTTCGACCTCGCTCCGGCGGTAAACACAATAGACCTTCGCCTCCGGATTCAGGCGGCGAGCCGTGCGCACGCAATCCATGGCAGTATCGCCTCCGCCTATGACAATAGTCACGCCGGTGTGGTGTGGCTTGGGATCGGGTAAGTTGCGCCAGACATCAGGCAGGAGTTCTGGAGGAAGATTGCCCCGCACAAGATATTCCGTGGCTTGGTAAATATTCTTAAGCTCGTCTTCGCCAGGTACCTTCATTTCGCCGCCCTTAACAGCTCCATAACCAAGAAAAACGAGATCGAAACCTTTTTTGAAAAACTCCTCGACAGGGTGGTCTTTCCCCACGCGGAAATCACACACGAACTGGATGCCCATCTCTTCAAGGCAGCGGATTTTGGCGAAGACAATGTCCTTGTTCAGCTTGAAATTGGGGATTCCGTAAAGCAGCAAGCCACCGGGATAAGGCCACATGTCATAGACAACAACTTCGTGCCCAAGTACAGCGAGTTCTTCAGCGACGGCGAGTCCGGCTGGCCCGGCTCCAACCACCGCCACCTTCATGCCGGTAGGAGCAGCTTTCTCGCGCTTGGGGTAGCCATAGTTCTTGCGTACATAATCGATGACGAAGGCTTCCAGCTTGCCAATACAGACCGCCGGATTGCGGTTGGCAATAACGCAGGAGCCTTCGCATTGCTTCTCCTGCGGACAGATTCGCCCGCACACGTCGGGGAAATTGGAGGTCTCCATGAATTTGAGCGCGGCGCCGATGAAGTCACCCTGGCCGAGGAGAAACAGGGCGGCGGGAATGTCATTATGCAGCGGGCACGCCTTGGAGCAAGGGGCGTGATCGCAGTAGAGGCAGCGCTGCGCCTGCTCGATAGCGGCTTCCGGGCTGTAGGGCTGCGAAACTTCGTTAAAATTGTAGACGCGCTGCTGCGCATCCTGCTTGGCAGGCTTGACCGCATCAATCTTGAAGCGCTGACGACGGTTGATCACCGCGCCCCTCCCTGGCCGTATTTCTGCGTTGGGCGGTCGCGGGCGGGTAAGCCCGGTCTCACCCTGTTCCAAGATGCCTTGGGCCTGACACTTATGGCTGTGTCGGCAGTCACAGGGGGATGTGATGGGCTGGCCTGTGTTTACTTTCGGCGTCAGAAGCGGGGCAGGCTGGCAAAAGGGCACAAACAATGGCCATAATAGCCATAGGAGATTTCTGACGCCGTAAACGCCGGATTACCATCCGAGGCCTGCCACCAGCGACTGACCATCATGCCGCAAGTCACCCAAATCGCGGAGTTCGTGAAGCAAGCAGCCAAGGGCGCCGGCTTCGATCTGGCGGGGGTTGCTCCGGTGCGCGAGTTTGCTGAACTCGAATATTTCCCTAAGTGGGTTACCGCAGGAAATGCCGGCGAGATGCACTACATGCAGGCGCGGGCCGACAATGGAGATTTAAAGCGAGCTTCTCTTCAGAATACCGCGCCCTGGGCGCGCAGCGTGATCGTGTGCGCCATGAATTACAACACGGAACTTCCCTATTCAACCGACGTGCAAAACTCCGATCATGGATGGATCTCTCGTTATGCCTGGGGTGCTCAGGATTATCACGAAGCGGTGCTCGGGAGGCTACTGCGGGTTGAAGCGCGCTTGCGGGAGATCGCCGGTACCGAGTCCCGTGTACCGAATACCGAGTGTAAAGGTGAGTACCGCGAGTCGGTAGGGCCGCGCGGACCGGAGACCGTTTCCACAACCGTTGGCGATTTCATTACCCGCTGCTACGTTGATACGGGTCCCTTGGTCGAGCGAGTTTACGCAAAGTACGCCGGCGTGGGCTGGATTGGGAAGAACACCTGCATTTTGAATCAGCAGCTCGGGTCATGGCTGTTCTTGGGCGTGATTTTGACCTCGCTCGAACTTCAACCCGACCTGCCGGCGCCCGACCGCTGCGGTACGTGCACTCGCTGTATTGAAGCCTGTCCGACTAACGCCTTTATTGCGCCCTACCAACTGGATTCCAAAAAGTGCATTTCCTATCTCACGATCGAAAAGCGAGGTGCTATTCCTGAGCCCCTGCGCGACGGCATGGGCCACCACGTTTTCGGCTGTGACATTTGCCAGGATGTTTGCCCGTGGAACCGAAAAGCACCCGCCACGAACACGCCTGAGTTCCAGCCCCGTCCGGAGCTTGTGAATCCTGCACTGGAATGGCTAGCAGAGATGGGTACAGAGGAATTTCGGAAGACATTTCACAATTCACCTGTTCGACGCACCAAGCTTTCAGGCTTGCGCCGGAACGCGGTGATCGCGATGGGGAATAGCGGAGATGAAAAGTTCATTCCGGTACTCGAAAAGCTCTGTCAAGATGAAGATCCGGTCGTCGCAGAAAGCGCAAACTGGGCCAAAGAAGCAATGGAAGCGCGTGGTCAACCTCTGCGCTCTCGGCGATCCCTCGGCGAACTCTGCGGTTAAAGGCTCTTTGATCGCGAGAACGCAAACAAAAGCGAACTGAGACGGGCGAACATGGCTGCCTGCTTAGGCGCCCCCACAGGCGTAGCCATGCTAGCATTTTGAAGATCAGCCTTTCTGAAGGCGGTGGCATGGATGTTGCGCATTCGCTGGTTGCTCACGGTTATCTCCGTATTCCTGATTGTCGGTATCGCAGGGCCCGCCTGCCCTGCCGCCTTGGCGGCCGAGCCGCCCTGGACCGAAATCCACGGACAGCACTTCTCAGTCATCACCGATGCGGGCGAGAAGCGGGGACGCGAAGTAACGCTGCGTCTGGAACAGATGCGGGCCCTGTTCGGCACGATGCTCATGAAAAGCCGGCTGCACATGTCGGTGCCGCTCACCGTCATTGCGCTCAAGAGCGACCAACTGTACGCGCAAGTCGCCCCCATCAGGCAAGGCCACCCGCTAACCGCGCCCGGGTTCCTGCTTCAGGGTGAAGACCATAACTACGTTGTCTTAAATCTTTTTGAAGAAGAATCGTGGCGCGCCATCGCGCATGATTTCGCGCACCTCCTGTTGAATTACAACTATCC
>QIAS01000185.1:0-491 GCA_003225615.1 Acidobacteriota bacterium
ACCTACGTTGCCGCACTTTCGTTCGAAAACCGCGCAAGCATGCGGCGAGCCTTGGCTTGGATTGGTGGCATAGCCCTGATACCCGCTGCGGTGATCGCAATGCCTCATACCTGGTGGTACTACCAGGCCAGATCCATGCCCCTGCATCTGCTGTTGATTGGAAAACTTCTTGGCTTGCTGCTGCCGTTGGGCCTCGCTGTCTGGCTGCGCGGAAGAGCAGCATGGATGAACGGCGTGGCGGCGGCCTGGGTGCTCATGCTTGGCCTGATTCCTGCAACGATGGGCAATAATGAGGGACTATTGCATTACGGAATTCGCGAACTCGCCCCCTATGTCTGGTGTGGTCTGGCTTCTCTGGGGCTGATTGCGTGGGGAGTGAAAGAATCGCGGCGCGAGCGCATCAACCTGGGCATTCTTGGCTTCGGGATCACGATCATGACTTTTTATTTTTCCGAGGTCATGGACAAGCTGGGACGCTCTGCGAGCCTGAT
>QIAS01000185.1:594-4561 GCA_003225615.1 Acidobacteriota bacterium
CTGGTGTGCAGCCTGGGAGCGAAACTGCTCTACGACCGCGCCTATCGCCCCCGAGTGTGGATCAAGGTGGCCCCCCGCGATCCAGACCTTCCCATTCGCGGCCGCTACATCAGTCTAAGCATGGAAGTTCCCACGGAGGGCTTTACTATTCGCTCGCAGCCGTCCTATTACATGAAAGACAAGGATGGGAAACCCGAGATGGAGGATTTCATCTCGCCCACGCACTGCGACCTCATGCTACGACATGGGCAGCTGACGGCGGTGGCGCGCGAGGATGGCGACTTTTGGATTGTTTTACGCGGTGCCCATGGCAAGTCCGTTCCTATGGTGAACAGCCAGACTGCTTACTTCATTCCCGAACATATGAACGATCCATCACGCATTTCTCGAGACGAGGAATTGTGGATGGAAGCGACGATCCCGCGCAAAGGCCCCCCTCGGCCCATCCGCTTGGGCGTGAAGAAAAACGGCGTTCTTACGCCACTTCCCGTGTCCTGAGTCCTGTGTTTTATCCCAGCCACTGCGGATTGTGGTACGTTCCGTCGAATTGGTGGCTGGTCTTGTAGAGTTCGAATTGGCCGTTCTGCGCAACTTTGGCAGTTTTTGCCAGCAGGCTTGCTACCTGCGCTTGATCCATAGGACGAAAACTGCGCGCCGCATTCAAGGCCTGCTCCAGAATTTGCAGCGAATCGCAGCCGGTTATCACCACACTCGTTGGAAGATTCATGGCGTATTGCAGGCACTCGATGGGCGTCACGGTTTTGCTCTCCAGAATCAGGTGGTCGCCCATGGACTTCATACCCAGAACGCCAATTTTGTGCTCCACCAGAACCGGCAGAACTTTTTTCTCGAAGCTATTGAAGTGTGCATCCATGACGTTCAGCGGCATCTGCACCGTGTCAAACGTGAACTGGTGCTCGAATGCCGTCTTCAACATCTTTAGATGGATGTCAGGACTCTTGTGACCGGTGAAACCAATGTAGCGGATCTTTCCCGCCTTTCTTGCGGCCAGCGCTGCTTCCATACCGCCCTGCGCGCCAAAAATGCGCTCTGGATCTGTATCGCGAATCACTTCGTGGAATTGCAGCAGGTCAATGTGGTCAGTCTGCAGGCGGCGTAGCGACTCTTCGATCTGCTGGGCGGCGGCTTTGCTGGTTTGCCCATCAATTTTCGTCATCAGGAATGCTTTCTGCCGGTATCCGTCCCGCAAAGCTTTGCCCATGCGGATTTCGCTCTGACCTCCGTTGTAGTCCCAGCAATTGTCCAGAAAGTTGATTCCATCATCGAGCGCAGTGCGAATAATGCGGATGCTCTCCTGCTCATCCGATTGCATGCCGATGTGATAGCCCCCCAGCCCGACAATGGAGACTTTCTCTCCGGTGTGGCCGAGCGTGCGACGCGGCATTTCTCCCTTGGTTTGCGCCGCCCACGACTTTTTTTTGCTCATCGTAATGGCTAAAGTCGTCGCCAGAGATTTTCCCAGAAATTCGCCTTCAGCAGAGATTTTCTCGAGGCCATACTTTGTGCCGTTACCGCTCTGGTCGCTTTGCATGAAAGTCTCCTCCGCGCCCCTGTTCAAAAATCAATCTCGGTTGCTTGTTTATGATTCTTGTGGGCCTGATTCGCTGCGAAAAAATTTGCGCGTCCGTCCGATGATTTCTCCCGGCATGGGGTTGTTTACAATGATGTAGGCAGTCTTGCGGAATGGATTTCAAGGCGGTAATTCGCGAAGCCTTCACTGCGCTCCGGCGCAACGGGATTCGCAGTGTCCTCACGATTTTGGGCATCGCCGTAGGGATCGGCGCCTTCATCTGCGTCATTGCCATCGGCAATGCCGGCACCAGCAAGATCGAAGACCAACTGCAGGGCTTGGGAGACAATTTTATTTGGGTAGAAGCCGGCAGCCGCGCCCGCAACGGCGTGCGCTTCGGATCGCGCGGCAGCCGGACCCTGGTGCTTGCCGATGCGGACGCGATCATGGAACAGGTCCCACTCATCAAACTCGTCTCGCCTAACGTGGATGGGCATATCCAGGTGGTCTATGGCGGACAGAACTGGGCGACCATGTATCGCGGAGTCACTCCGGAATTTCTGCAAGTCCGCCGCTGGAACCTGCGCCTGGGAACGTTTTTCACCAGCGCCGACGTGGAATCGGCCGCCCCGGTTTGCGTGCTGGGAAACACGATGGTGGAAAACCTGTTCGGGGATGAAGATCCGATCGGCCGCGACGTGCTTTTCCAAAACGTACCTTGCCGCGTGGTTGGTGTTCTGCAGGCCAAAGGCCTTTCCGCCACTGGCCAGGACCAGGATGACTTCATCGTCATGCCGTATACCATGGCGCAGAAGCGGATCAGCGGCCAGTTCTGGCTGGATGACATTTTCTGTTCTGCTGTCTCGCGCGAGGCTATGCAGGAAGCTACCAAACAGATCGTTGCGCTGCTCCGGGAACGCCATCATCTGAGCCCGCGCGAGGACGATGATTTCAACATCCGGCGTCCGGAAGATGTGGTGCAGGCGCAACTCGCGACCAGCCGAATCATGACTCTGCTGCTTGCCAGCATTGCCTCTTTATCGTTGCTGGTTGGTGGAATCGGCATCATGAACATCATGCTCGTTTCCGTCACCCAGCGCACGCGCGAGATCGGCGTGCGCTTGGCGGTGGGTGCAACCGAGCGCGACGTCCAACTGCAATTCCTGAGTGAAGCCATCACCCTTAGCGTCTTCGGAGGCGTTCTCGGATTATTGGCAGGAGTTTTTTCGTCCTACGCCGTAGAGAACATGTTCCATTTCCCTACCAAGCTGACACCGCAAATAGTCGCGATTGGATCGCTTTTCTCTACTGGCATCGGCATTCTGTTCGGCTTCTATCCCGCGCGTAAGGCGTCGCAGCTGGATCCGATTCAGGGCCTGCGCTACGAATAACATTAATGTGGGCAGTCCGTTGGCAGATCGCATTCCATTTCGTGTCCGGCCCATGCTTGCGACCTTGGTCGACAAGCCGTTCCACCAACCCGGTTGGATTTACGAAGAAAAATACGACGGCTACCGCATCCTGGCTTACAAGGAAGGCGACAAAGTCACGTTGCTCTCGAGGAATAACAATGACCGCACCCACAGCTATCCCCAAATCGCGACTGCCGTGGGCAAAGTTCCGGCTCGCACTCTTCTCCTGGACGGCGAAGCGGTAGCCTTCGATCGCCATCGTGTCTCCCGCTTTCAACTTCTTCAGCAAGGCAGCCCGGCCTCTTACGCGGTATTCGATCTGCTTTACGAGAATGGAGAGGACCTGCGCAAGCAGCCGCTCTCCGACCGCCGTGAACGACTGCAGTCCGCGGTGACCAGGAATGCGCGAATTTTCATTTCCCATCGCCTCGCCGAAAACGGCCTCGAAGCTTACCGCTCGGCAAAAGAAAAAGGCTACGAAGTGGCTGAAAGTGAAGGTCAAGCAGGAAGACGAATTCATCATCGTCGGCTACACGGCCCCTGCCGGAGCACGTGAATTCTTTGGAGCTCTCTTGTTAGGCGCTTACGAGGGCAAGGATCTTCGCTACGTGGGCAAGGTCGGCACAGGATTTTCTCGGAGTACCCTGGCGTCGCTCTTTCGCGCCTTCCGCCCTCTAATCCGCCAAACTCTCCCCGTCGTTAATCCGCCACGAGAAAAAAATGTTACCTGTCTGGAACCCAAACTGGTCGCCCAGATCGCCTACGGAGAGTGGACCGCAGATGGCAAACTACGTCAGCCCGTCTTTCTAGGACTGCGCGACGACAAGAAACCCAGCGAAGTGGTGATCCCCAAGCGGCAGCCTTAGGCAAATCGGCCCTGGGCGAATCTCTGACTTTTCGGGAACGATTACTATTCAGGATGGAACGACAATTCGATCAATTCTTTACTCTCTTGCGGGGCCGGCGCCCACTTCCACTTTCCGATCGCGTCCACCGCCGAACGTGTCAGCAACGGGCTTCCGCC
>QIAS01000185.1:4620-9848 GCA_003225615.1 Acidobacteriota bacterium
GTACATCCGGCGTGCCAGATCAGGATAAGCGGGGACCACTTTGGTGACCACTCTTCGGCTGCTCGCCGCCTGTTCCTGGGCAGAAGCCACGGGCCCTGACAGGACAAAAATTCCCGCCGAGAAGCTCAAGAGCACAATTGTGATACAGAGCCGCATAGCGTTGGCTCTGAGCTTACTAGGATTACTGTTCTTCCCAAGATTACCGAGGTAATCCCCCAGAGAAAAGATGCTTGCTTCAAGGCTTGGATCGGCTGAAATCCTGCTTCCGAATCAACCCGTGAATGCCTTTGGTGCGGTCCACCACCTGCGAAACCTCGAAGTCAGCGGCTGCACTTAGATACGCCAAAGCCGTGGCTCGATCTACGCCCAGTTTTTCCGACAGGAATCGAACGGCTTCGCGGGTAACTTTCTTCATCGCTTCGTTCAGATCCGGATCAAGACCGATAGGGATCCAATACTCGGCTGTTTCAGCAAATGGCCCAGCCAGCCGGCTTTTGGCGGGAATGCCCGGGTCTCCTGGCTTGAGCACGCTCAGGCGCACCGTCGTCCGCAACGATCCTTCGACCGCGGTAAGTGCGACTTCGCCATTGCCTTGCACAAAATGCGGGTCCCCCAAAAAGAACATACCTCCCGCAACCTGCACCGGCAAATAAAGCGTGGAACCTTCAGTCAGGTACCGAATATCCATATTCCCGCCGTAGTCGCCCGGAGGAATTGAGTTCGGTCTTCCGCTGATATTGAGAGCGACTCCCATCGTCCCCATGAAGGGTGCGATGGGGAAGCGAATCTCCGCCTGTTGGTCGCCCAGCACCGCGTACCACTTGCCATTAATGAGCTTGATCGGAACGAACTTCGATACATTGTTATAGAGTTGCGGACTGGCCGCGCTCGCTCCGGGCTGCGGTCCGGGATTCTCCGGAAACTCCCCCGGCAGCGCTCCTTTTCCATGACGGTTGGTGATTACGCCGTAAGGAACGCGCGGCGCCAGCGAAATCATTTCGACCTTCAGGACATCCCCGGGCTGCGCCTCATCGACCGCGACCGGACCGATGATAATGTGCGGGCCATCCTTAGCGAAATCATGGGCCAGAGACGAGGCGGCAATCGCCCTGGCATCGTTCAGAACCTGGTCCGGCGTCACACCGAAAGTTCCAAAGTATTTCACCGGATCGCGACCTTGGTCCTCAAGTATTCCTTCATGAGAAATGGTGTCAAAGGTCACCATGGCCCCGGAGGGGACGCTGAGAATGGGCTTCGCTTCATTATTTGGGAGATGTCCCCAGCGCACGGTGTCGGGTGTTGCGGGCACGTAATAATCTGCAGAGGAGAGTTTGGCTTGCTTGGCAGCAACCGGCTTGTCACCGAGCGGCTGCAGCACAGCATTCTGCGCCATTACGCGCAGGCTAAAACAAAGTACGACTCCTACCAACCAGCGGAGATGCCGGACCTGCGTCAGCGCCATGAATTACCTCCGGAAGTACATCCACGCTGCCAGCGCGATCAGGAGAACGGTTATGATCCAGAGGATGCCTTGCCTGCCGCTATCTTTTTCTTCTGCCATGCGCTCATCCTCCCATAATTGCGCGAACGCCGTAGAGACGCAGCTAACCGCGTCTCTACAGCCAGGTTCGCAAACTCAGTGCCCTTGTCTCAATCCGCGGAACTGACGGTCTCCCGCAACAGCAAGCTACCTATGATGAAGGTCATGCCCGCTACCACCATTGGGTAGTAGAGGCCCGCGTATATATTCCCCGTCCCTGCACATAGCGAAAGCCCAATGAGCGGCAGCATCCCACCAAACACCCCATTGCCTATGTGATAAGGCAAAGAAAGCGATGTATACCGAACCTTGGCAGGAAACGCCTCCACGAGATACGCCGCAATCGGCCCATAGACCATGCACACGTAGATCACCTGGATAAACACCAGCAAAATCAACATGCCCTGGGCCGGGTTCGAAGCCTCTTTGGCCGCTACCAGCGCCCCGGTTGCATCCGTCGTCATCGGCGTCAGGCTGATCGCGCCGGTAACTTTATTACGCGCGGACTTTACCGTGACTACATTATTTCCCGCGGCCCGCTGCATGGCGTGGTAAATCGGCAAATAGGTAACCACCGCAATCAGGCAGCCCGCCATCATGAGCTTCTTGCGACCCATTTTGTCGGACATTGCCCCAAAGACGGTAAAGAACGGCATAGACAGGAGCAGCGCCACCGCAATGATGATATTGGAAGTGCGCGGGTTCACCTTCAAGACGCTCTGCAGGTAGAACAGCGCATAGAACTGTCCCGTATACCACACTACGCCCTGGCCGGCCGTGGCCCCAAATAGCGAGATCAGCACCTGCTTCAGATTGTCCCATTTGGTGAAAGCATCTTTGAGCGGCTGGATCGACGTCTTTCCCGCGCTCTTCATCTGCGCGAAAATCGGCGACTCCCGCAGCTTGAGCCGAATGTACAGCGAGATGGCCACCAGGATAATGGAGATCAGGAAAGGAATTCTCCAGCCCCAAGCCGAGAACTCTTCTTTGCTCATCGACGCTTGCGTCGCCAGAATCACCAACAGCGAAACGAACAATCCCAACGTCGCCGTGATCTGGATGAAGCTCGTGTAGAACCCCCGACGATTGTCCGGCGAGTGTTCCCCAACGTACACGGCGGCTCCGCCGTATTCGCCGCCCAACGCCAGTCCTTGCAGCACGCGGATGCCGATGAGCGTGATGGGAGCGAACCATCCCGCAGTCTTAAACGTTGGCATCAGCCCAATGACGAATGTGGACAAGCCCATGACCGACAGCGTGACCAGAAAGGCGTACTTGCGGCCGATGAGGTCGCCGATGCGTCCAAAGAACAGCGCGCCGAAGGGCCGCACCAGAAAGCCCACGGCGAAGGTGGCCAGATACGCGATGTACGCGAACGTATCGTTACCCGGCGGATAAAACTTGAGTGACAGCACCGCCGCCAGGCTTCCGAAAATATAGAAGTCGTACCATTCGATCATTGTTCCCACAGAAGATGCAGTAATCACCAGCGGCAAGCTGTATTCCCGCTTCCCCATTGCTCCGCCAAAAGTTTGTGCAGCAGTGCCCATAAGGGCCTCCTGATTTCCGAGGATTTCGGTCCCGGTCTGAAGACAGTCGCGGCTCCTGCAGAGCCCCACAGCTCCACAGAAGCCGCGATTATCCTTCACTTTCCTCGAAAGGTAAACACCTACGTTAGAAGGTAAATACCGGTCCAAACTCATTGCGCCAGTTGTGCGCCTGGTGAGTCTGCACCCCCGCGAACGGCAAGGTTGTGTTCACCTTTCCAGAGGCGGTGCGTGTAACGATGTAACTGGCCTCATGAACGATCGTCACCCACTTGTTCAGCCGGTAGGTGAGCGAAGCGGTATCTAAGTCCGTGCGCCCCAGCTTGTTGGCGTTGCGCGCATCGGCATAGTTGGCCCGGTCGGTGCCGTACTGCATATGCAGCACCCAGCCTGCGTTGTGGCCCTCTGGATTGGCATGGAAGATCCGCGAGAGCGGGAAGCTCAATTCCGCGAACCCGCCGGACCCGCCTACCGGCTGCAGGATAGCCGGCAGCACTGGGGTGCCTGGGCAATTAAAGGTTTCAGCCCCGGTCGCCAGGTTGGCAAGGCCAAGAGTTCTGCCGGCGCAGCCAAATGAGATGGCTCGTCCGCTGAACGAGGTGCCACTCCCCACGGTTACGAGGCCATGCAGATTGGAGTAGACGTCATTGAGCTGACCTGCAAAGAAGAACCGCATGTCATTGCCGCGGTAGAACTTGGCTGCCAGCGTTACCCACGGTGTAGGCAATTGGATTTCCGCAGTGTAGATATTCTGCGGATTGTCGAGTTGTATCCCGTGGGGAAAGAACTCGAACAGATTGCAGCCCGCCGCAATGGGACAATTCGAGGCGCCCGTGATCAGGTTGATCGTCGGGAACCCGATATTAGGAACACCCGGATTGTTGAAGACCGTGGCCGGTGGAACGGTGCAAGGAGTAACTTTACAAACGAAGCCGGTTGGAAGAACCTGCTTCGCCCCAGGGATGATTTCATTGATGCGGGAATGGTGGCCGCTGAAGATCAGTTGAGCAGGAGCTACCCCCTTCCAGTTGTGCGACAGGGGGAACTGGAAAACCAGCCGGGCTTCCAGGCCGGGCTGATTAGATTCAGCCCCGGCCCTGTCACCAAAGCGCGCGCGTTGGTCCGCCGTGAGGGCTGAGGAACCGGCCGCCGACAACACAATGGCAAACTCCGGCTGCACCTTGAAGTCCCCGGCATGGAACTGAATACCGGTCTTGAACTGCGGGATGCGCTCATAAAGCGAGCCCATGCCCACGCCCAAACCGGTGTTTTCGAACAGGTTGGGAAGTGTGGAAGAACCGAGCAGACTCCAGTCCTGACCAAACTCGACGAACCAGGGCAGAGTACCCAGTTTATGGTCGAGTCTGATCCAACCGAGACGCATCGAGAACTGGCTGGAACGCACGCCACTGATATTCCGGTTGTTGACGTCGGTGTAATCACCTTCAAAGTCGCCTTCGATCCGCCCGGTGATGGTGAAGTCTGAACCCTTTGGAACCCATTCCGTCTGCATGCCGATACGGAAGGCACGCGCCTTGAGATGCACCTGCGGGTCGGAAGTCGGACCGGTGTCGGCCAAGAGCAGCGGCAGAGGCCAGTCCTGGCTGCCAAAAGTAGGTCCGCCGCTGGAAGCAGTTTCCGAGATGGCCGTGGCTTTGTAGAATCCGTAGAACTTTATGTTCGCCCCGCTCCCCAGCTTGATGTCAGGGATGACTCCGCTTGGCTTCGGCGTATCAATCGGCAAAACGCGCAGCGGTGCCACTGCCGGGACGACGGAGGGTGGTGGCGGCGTGGTCGCCTGGGTCGGCGCCTGTGTACCAGCCGGAGATTGCGGAGTCTGAATGACCGCCGACACCGCCGGTTGAACGGAGATGGGCGTTGCCGCGCTGCTGAGTTGCGCCAAATCTGCTTCCGAGACCAGCCCTTTGTCTTTGAGAAGCTTTAGTAAATTCGGAGTGACATCGGAAGCCGGCGCGGAGAGTAGAGTATTGGCTTCCGTCGATGTGATGACGCCCTTGGTAACTAATAGTCCGAGGAGTCCGGAGCGCAGCGTCGCGTCCCCCTCTGCTCTGATGGTTGAACTGGTTAACGAGTCGTTGCCGGCGGCTGGGGTGTTCCCGCTTGCGGGCGCAGCATCACCC
>QIAS01000185.1:9893-16224 GCA_003225615.1 Acidobacteriota bacterium
GGCAGAATATTCTTCAAAAAACGGGGCATGTATCCTCCAGAGAGATAGCACGCGCACAGAGTGTGGATGGGCGCATGGGAAAGCCTGGGGCCGAAAAGATGGGTAAGAAGTTAGACTGCGCCCAACCCAAAGCGCTGTGATGCGGGTCACATTCCGTTGTGTGTCAGTCATAACGTACAGAACTGCGTCATAACCAGTGACAACGGCATACGGGCTGCCATGATACATGAGCGGATCAGGTTGGTTCGCCAAAAAAATAGGTTTGAATTACATATCGAGTACCCCTGCCAGAATTCGCTTTTGATCGCAATTCTTGACAAATACTGCGCGCAGGACTATACGACCCTGCGTGGCTAGCGAGAGCCTTCTGCCTCTGCGAGCCAGTCGTCTGCGCCCATGCGCCAGAAACCATCGCGCGTGTGCATTCAAATTCGTCTTGTGAAACAACCCGCGCAGGCAGCCTACCGCCTGCTTGCGGTCAACAACGGGCAAGGAGAGTGCCATGCACTGGACCCAGGTCTATGACCCCTTCGGCCATTGGTGGTTGTCCACGCTGGTTGCGGCGCTGCCCATCATCGTGCTGTTCGGGTTGCTCGCCGGCCTCAAAGTGAAGCCGCACTGGTGCGCCATCGCCGGGGCCTCCACTGCCGTGCTGGTCGCGATCATCTTTTTCAAGATGCCGCTGGCGCTCGCCGCCATGAGCTTCGGTTACGGCGTCGCTTTTGGATTACTCAAAATCGCCTGGATCGTGCTCGCCGCTGTCTACCTCTACGACATCTCAGTCGAGACCGGCCAATTTGAAATCATGAAGGAATCGGTGGCCGGCATCACCGCCGACCGCCGCCTGCAGGTTTTGCTGGTGGCTTTTTGCTTTGGAGCGTTCATTGAAGGCGCCGCCGGATTCGGCGCGCCTGTGGCCATCGCCGGCGCTTTCATGATTGGATTAGGTTTCAGGCCGTTTCACGCTGCCGCGCTCAATCTGATTGCCAATACCGCGCCCGTCGCATGGGGAGCCATCGGAACCCCGGTCCACACGCTGGCCGCCGTAACCGCCCTTCCGGAATCCGATCTGAATGCCATGATCGGCCGCATCCTTCCCTTCACCGCGGTCATTGTTCCGTTCTGGCTGGTGCGCAGCATGGTCAGCTGGAGTGAGACGTTTGAAGTTTTGCCCGCCATCCTGGTGGTGGGCATTTCCTTCGCCGTGACACAGTTCTTGTGGTCGAACTACGTGGACAGCAACCTGGTCGACATCATGGGCGGCGTCGTCTCCATGGTAGCCACGGTCGCCTTCCTCAAGTTCTGGAAGCCCAAGCGAATTTGGCGCTTTGACTACGAAGGAAAAGAAGCTCCCCTTCCGCCACCCACGGCCGAGATCAGCGACCAGTTCGGCGCAGAATGGCCGGCAGATAAATTTGATGGGTACGTGAAAGTCCGCTCCTACACTGCGGCACAAGTGCTGAAGGCATGGATGCCATTTGCCATTCTCTCCATCTTCGTGCTCTTGTGGGGCCTTCCCAAAGTCAAACTCGCCATTAACCAGGCTACGACTCCGGCCTTCAAAGTTATGCTTCCCGATGGCAAGGTTCGCCCTGGCCCGCCGGGCTGGGACGTCCCCTACTTGCACGGTGCGGTCTACCGATCGGCTCCGGTGGTATCGAAGCCAGCTCCGGAAGCTGCCCGCTACGACTTCAACTGGCTCTCGGCAACCGGCACAGGATGCTTTTTGGCCGCCATTGTCGCGGGATTGTTGCTGGGCCTGAGCCCGGTCCGGCTAATGAAAATTTTCTGGCGCACGCTGGTGCGCATGCGCCTCGCAATGATCGCCATCTCCTTCATGTTGGGCCTGGGCTACGTTACCCGCTATTCCGGACTCGATGCCGTGCTCGGTCTCGCCTTCACCCGAACCGGCTGGCTCTATCCGTTCTTCGGAACCTTCCTTGGCTGGCTCGGCGTCGCTCTCACCGGAAGCGACACCTCGTCGAATGCCCTATTCGGAAGTTTGCAGCGCATCACATCTCAGCAACTCGGCATCGATCCCATTCTCATGTGCGCCGCCAACAGCGCCGGAGGCGTGATGGGCAAGATGGTGGACGCGCAATCCATCACCATCGCCACCGCCGCCACCGAGCAGGTGGGCAACGAGGGAATAATTTTCCGCTACGTATTCTGGCACTCGATTGCTTTAGGGGCGATCGTCGGGATCATTGTCATGCTGTACGCATACGTGTTCCGCTACGCCGTACCGCATGGATTAACGTTTGTGAAGTGAAGTTGCACTTGAAGGTATTCGGCGTGGGCTGGAGGGATCTCAGCCTGAAGCTTTGCGGTAGGTTAGTCGCACGCAGATCTTCCTTCGTGTAACTTCGTGTCCTTGGTGGTAGATCTTTATTTCTTCCGTTACTATCAAAGGAAAATAACCAACGCCAGTTTCAGAACGCTAGCCTTGTCCGCGAGTAGACCAACTTCAGCAACACCCCATCTTCACCTCACCGGTAACGGTAAGCGGAGGGCCGAACGCCTCCTGCGGCACCGGCGCTCCATGCAGCACCTGGTACCACCGGCGCGCCGCGTCGAAGAGCACCAGCACGACTCCGGCGATGAAAATCGTCATCAGCACAGAATCCAAATAGCCAGTGAACACCTGCCCCGGCTTAGTAGTTAGCGGCCAGAAAATGTTCTTGATGGACAGCACTCCCGCCGTCACGGTTGTGACCCCGACAAAGCACATGGGAATAGCGGTGATCCAAGCATACTTCGCCTTCCCCATGTTGATCAGAAATGTCGTACTCACGGCCAGGGCAATCGTCGCCAGCAACTGGTTACCTGTTCCGAACAGCGGCCAAAGGGTGGAAATGTTTCCCGTGTAAATCAGGTATCCCCATCCCAGAACCACGAATGAACTGGTGATCAGGTTGCCCGGCAACCACGCGTTATTGCCGAACGGCTTGTGCACTTTGCCCATGAGCTCCTGCACGACGTAACGCGCCACGCGAGTACCGGTGTCGATGGTTGTCAAGATAAACAGGCAGCCCCTTGAAGATTTGGGCCATGCCGACTGCCAGCGATACGGCGCCGCCGGTGCGCCCCGCCAGATTCTCGCCGACTTCACGTGAGAACATCTGCAGATTCACCGTGGTCATGCCCAGCTTGCTGAACACCGCCGGCGTGGTATTGATGGCGAAATAATCGCCGGGGTACATGGAGCACGCCGCAATCAGCGCAATCACGCCCACCAGCGACTCGCAAATCATCGCTCCATAACCGATGAAGCGGGCATCACTCTCTTTGTTCAGCATCTTGGGCGTGGTGCCGGAAGAAACCAGTGAGTGGAAACCCGAGATCGCGCCACAGGCAATGGTCACGAAAAGGAACGGAAAAAGCTTGCCTTTGATGATTGGCCCACCGCCGCTTAGAAACTGCGTGAAGTTGGGGAACTTGATGTCGGGATGAACCACGAAGACCCCGACGATCAGAATGACGATGGTCCCCAGCTTGACATAAGTCGAGAGGTAATCGCGCGGCTCAAGCAGCAGCCAGACCGGAAGTATCGACGCGATCAGCCCGTAAAAAGCCATGAGGATAGTGATCTGATGGGGCGTGAAAGTGAGCGCACCGGCGGCACCGGTCTGCGCCACCCAGCGTCCCGCGACCACGCTGGCAATCAGCAGAACCACGCCGAAGATACTCGGCCCAGCGACCTTGATTTGTCCGGCATGACTCTTGAACATCCAAAGCCCCATGATGAGCGCGATCGGAATCGTCATGCCGATGGTAAAGACGCCCCACGGGCTATTCGAAAGCGCGTTCACCACTACTATGCCTAGACCCGCAAGCGTCACTAACAGAATAAAGAGCACTGCAATCATGGTGACCAGCCCGGCAAAGGGGCTGATCTCGGTACGCGCGATGTCGGCTAGAGATCGCCCGCGATGCCGCAGCGATGCCACCAGCACCGTGAAATCCTGCACGCATCCCGCCAGAACACCACCAATGAGCAGCCATAGAAAACCCGGTGCAAACCCGAACTGCGCCGCCAGCGTGGGCCCGACCAGCGGCCCTGCTCCGGCAATGGCGGCGAAGTGATGACCAAATAAAACCCAACGTGGAGAAGCAACATAGTTGTGTCCGTCCCCGTACATGTTGGCGGGCGTAGTGCGGCGATCGTCCAGCGACAGAGCTTTTGCCGCAATAAACGCGCTGTAATAACGGTAGGCCAACGCATACACGCACAGCGCACCCAACAGGATGGGAAAAGTATTCATGGTTCGCTCCGGAGAGAGAAGTGTAGATAGGAATGCATAGGCCGAGGCCGTCCTGCTGGCCAACACCGGGAATCCTACACCCGGGGCTGAATTTGTCACAAGGACGCGCCTTTAGCCAGTTAAGTTCGTGGACAAAATTAGAGACGTTCGATTAATGGATTCAGTAGAAGCGCTTGATCGCCCCGGACATGGGAAACCCTCGAAGTACTTGGTGAGCGCGGCAGGATTCGAACCTGCGACCCATGCCTTAAAAGGGCATTGCTCTACCACCTGAGCTACGCGCCCATCCCCATTGAAAATGCTAGTTTACCATTTCGGAGACGGCCAATTCTTTTGCATCGAACTAACGCTGCTTTCGGGTCAATGCTGGGGGCGTTCCCACACGCCAGTTTCGCGGGGGAGAACTACCCAAAAATCACCGCCTCTCAGAAGCTTAGCCGGGGACCTAATTTCCATCTCCTTAGGACTTGCCAGGCATTGCCGCTGCCTTTTCACTTAAGACGCGGACCAAGCCTATGCGGTCGAATGCCGTGGCAGTGCAACGGAAGAAGTCTCACGTGGCAACGCGGGCCATTCCCTGTGCCAGACGTCGCCCTCACGCAGCAGTCGCGCACGCCCGATCCGAGGCTACAACTCGACTCATTGCAACGACCGAATCTCGCTCAGCTACCTCCATAAATTTACAGAAGATTGACGACGCGACTCTGGTCCGCGACTCGCAGGCGGGGGATCATACTGCCTTCGAAGAACTGGTCCACCGCTACGATCAGGCAGTACTTCGCCTGGCCCTGCACCTCACTGGTTCGCAATCGGAGGCCCAGGATGTCTACCAGGAAGCTTTCCTCAAAGCTTTTCGCAACCTCCGGCACTTCCGTTTCGAGTGCTCCTTCTACACCTGGATGTACCGCATCGTGACCAACCTTTGTCTTGATCACTTGCGCAATCGCCGTATTCGAAGAGAAGATCCAGCGGTAGCGTTCAATTCCGTCGGAGAAGAGTACGACCGGCTAAATCAAGTGGCAGATTCCCACCCCAGCGTCAATCCGGAGCGGGCTTTGCAGGTACGTGAGCTCCGTTTGCGCATCAGTCGTGCCTTGACAAAACTCACGCCGCGCGAACGGATCGTCTTTGAATTAAAGCATTATCAGGGCTTGCGGCTGCGCGCGGTCGGCGAGATACTCAACACCACCGAGGAAACCATCAAGAGCACCTTGTTCCGTGCCACCCAGAAGCTGCGCACTATCCTCGCCGACACCCGTTGAACAACCCTGCACGGTAACCTTCCGGACGTAACCAAAGTGCAATCGGCTTGCGTTGACAGCCCCCGGCATCCCAGACCATACTCCCATAACTGGCCGACACACATCATCTTAGGCATAGGACAGACATTCGGCGAACAAGACTGATAGCGTAGATTGGCACACGAGAGCTGTACTCATGCCGACTCCTGGAGGAAATCGATGTTTTTAACCCGACCTGTGTGCGGGACGAAAATGCCTGCGCGGCTCGTCCTGACAGTATCCTGCCTGCTAGGACTGGCGGGCACGATCTTGTACCTCGGCCATAGGAGCGTGAACCACGCTTCAGCCATGCAGCCGCCGGCTATGTCTTCGGCCCCGGCAGTTAACAAGTCTCGCCTTCTGGAGGGCTGGGGCGCGCTTCCTCTCGCCTTCGAGCGCAACGACGGCCAGGCAGATTCGCAAGTGAAGTATCTCGCCCGCGGACGCGGCTACACCCTGTTTCTCACCCCCTCGGAAGCCGTGCTGTCTATGGCCGTACCCCAGAAAGAGCACCAGACTGAGCCCGCCCCTACCAGGCGCGGTGAGATCAAATCGCATCCGCAGAGCGTGGCCGATGTGCGCATGAAGCTTGTTCACACCGCAGCTCAGCCCCGTGTAGCGGGACAAAATACATTGCCGGGCGTTACCAATTATCTAATCGGCAACGATCCCAAAAAATGGCGGACGTCCATCCCCCGCTATTCGCGTGTGCACTACCGCAACGTTTATCCAGGCGTCGATCTTGCTTTCTACGGCGCGCAAAAGAATCTGGAATTCGACTTTCTG
>QIAS01000185.1:16349-27650 GCA_003225615.1 Acidobacteriota bacterium
GTAGAAGCCCGCTTCCTGCTGCAAAGCGCAAATCAGGTTGCGTTCGTGCTCGGCAATTACGATCACACCCGTGAGCTCGTGATTGACCCAACGCTTAGCTTTTCCACTTATCTCGGCGGCTCGGGCGAGGACGATGCAACGGCGATTGCCGTCGATAGCTCTGGGAATGCGTATGTCACAGGCCAGACTAACTCAGTGAGTTTCCCATCCGCTTCTCGGACCCTCATCCTCCCAGGCGGCGGATTTGATGTATTCGTGTGCAAATTGAATGCTGCCGGCGTTATTCAATACCTGACCTTCATCGGTGGCACTGATGACGATATAGATGAAGCGATCGCCGTTGACGGATCCAAAAATGCATACGTGACCGGAGGCACCTTGTCCCCTGACTTCCCCGTCCCCAACGGGTTCCAGACTACGCGCGCCGGAGCCCAGGACGCCTTTGTCCTTAAGCTGAACTCGCTCGGTACTATTCCGACCTATTCGACTTACCTGGGTGGGAACGGCGGTTCTGGCACCATTACGAACATTGGATTTGGCATAGCGGTTGACAGCACAGGAAACGCTTACGTGGTTGGCGAGACCCTGGCCAATAATTTCCCGGGCACTGCAGTCAGCAGCATCCAGCCGGTATTTGGGGGTACCAGTGATGGCTTCGTCAGCAAAGTGAGTAACACCAGTCCACCCGCGCTCCTCTTCTCCACATATCTAGGCGGAAACGCCGTGGATGTGGCCACCGCTGTTGCGTTGGATTCCTCCAACAATGTCTACGTAACGGGGGATACCCTGTCGACGAACTTCCCCGTTACAGCCGGGTCTTTTCAGCAAACTTGCGGCAGTGATGGCAACTGTAATGGCGGCTTCGAGGACGCTTTCGTCACCAAGATCAACTCCACGTTCCTCAGCAAGGCCTACTCCACATATCTGGGTGGAAGCGGCAAAGATATCGGCCTCGGCATCGCCGTCGATTCGACCGGAGCAGCGTATGTGAGCGGGCTGACGCAGTCCGGGGCTTCGGGGCCATTTCCCACCGCCAACGCGTTTCAGGGCGCGCTGGCGAGCGGCGCAACTCAGAACGCTTTCGTGACGAAGCTTAACCCCACCGGCACCGCACCCCTGGTGTACTCCACCTACTTCGGCGGTAGTGGCAAGGACGCGGCCGTGGGCATTGCTTTAGATAGCGGGAATAACGCTTACTTCACCGGCTTGACCTCGTCCAGCAACTTTCCGACAAAAGGGGCATTTCAGGCCACGTGCGGTAGCAGTTGCGCTGGTAGTATGCCATTCGATGCCTACGTGGCAGCCCTTAACAGCGGCGGAAACGCGCTAATCTATTCTAGTTACCTCGGGGGAAGCGGAAACGAGGACTGTCTCTTAGGCACTTCCTGCGACGCCCCGACCGGCGGTATCGCGGTCGACCGAGCGACCACAAATGTCTACATCGCCGGCGTGACCAACTCCAGTGACTTGCCAACAAAATCGCCGGCACAAGCAACGTCCGGAGGTGGCGTGGACGCGTTTGTGGCCAAGGTAGTCCCCAGTTTTTCGCTGACCGCTACCGCGCCGTCCCCGAACCCGGTCGCCAAGGGTTCCGCCGCAACCTCCACCGTGACCATGCAGTTCGATCCCGGCTTCTTAACCAGCACCACGGTCAACCTCACCTGCTCCGGGCAGCCTGCCGGAGTCACCTGCACGCCAAATCCGGCCTCGGTCACCTCGGCTACCCCCAATTCTACAGTGACCATAAATGTATCCTCCAGTGCCTCAATGCATGAAGCGCGGCCGATCTGGGCGCTGTGGTTGCCAATCCCGGGCCTGGCCTTTATCGGAATCGGGCTGGGGTCGGCAATGTCGACAAAACGCAAGGCTCTGGGCGTGTTATTAGGCTGCCTGCTCTTTGCAGCCCTCATGCTGCAAGCCGCCTGTGGGAGCAGCGGTGGCGGTGGTGGGGGTGGCGGCACTACTTCGTACACGGTCACGGTGACCGGCACGGGCGGCGGCCAATCCAGCAGCGTGCCTATCTCTGGGTCATTCAAATAAATTGCCACTAACCTTTGCACGCGCGGCTGTCCCCGCAATCCTTCGGCAGCGGCCGCGCGCCAACTTTATTGCCTGGTTAACAAAGGTCTGCCTTATAGCGCTGATTGGTTTCCTCCACCTGTCTTTGCTGAGTGGATCCGCGCGGGCGC
Source organism: Acidobacteriota bacterium (assembly GCA_003225615.1). GTDB lineage: Bacteria > Acidobacteriota > Terriglobia > Terriglobales > Acidobacteriaceae > QIAS01. The sequence continues at coordinate 18,539 of QIAS01000185.1, forward strand.
GGGACAAGCAACCGCAAACTCAACCCCTCCGCTGGAGCGAAGGCAAACCGGGGTGCACGTTTTCGCGCGACGACGACGGCAAATACCGATGGGGCTTGTCGGCGGATGATGTCAGCATCACTCTCGCCGTCGATTCCCAGGAACTACAAAAACTCCATCGCCGTATTCAGCCTCTGTTCGCGGTTTTCCTCACCCTCCGCTATCGAGGCACCGGCAAAATGGACGTTTATCTCGAAAAGTTAACCATCGAGTACGCTAAGCATTTCCACGTGGTGAAACATCCGTTTAATCCCGACTCCTTTGCCTCGCAAATTCAGAAGGATGCCGATGAGATGGAGCGGCATGTCGAAGGCCGCGTTCAAAAGCATCCCGAGCAGAAGGAAAAACTGGAAACGCAATTGCAGGATTACAAGAGGCAGGTCATTGAACTTACTGAGTTCGTCGATGCCCACGGCCTGCGCATGCACACACTCAATCCTGAGCGTAGCGAAGTGAGCGGCTGGGTCTTTTTCAGCGCAAAAGATAAATGGCTTTCCGATTGGAAAAAACCGGAGGAGTTCGTATTGCGGATTTCGCTAAAGAACCAAGTCTTTGAATTTCCCTTCACTATGCCTCCGCCGGGAACAGACGACCTGATCCTGCGCCGGCGGCCCAACTAGTACCCCTATTCCGCGTAGCACAACACTTACATGCTCACGCCGGGCGCAGCGAAGTTGAACTCGCTGATCTGGCGCGAGCTGGCCGCCCGCGCCAATTTTCACCGCCTGGTTTGCAAAACTTCTACTGCTGTTCCGACAATACGATCTGCGGCAGCGGATTGCCTGCTGCGTCTTTCGTGAGAGTATCGTCGGTGTAGATCACAGCTGCCCGGCCATCCACCGGGTTGATTGCAACCTTGAACAGGTCGAGCAAGTTGCGCGTCCCGGGCGCGCAGGCAGTGCCGTTGGTGCAGATCACGCCCTTATGGTTTGAGCTGATGCTGGCTTTACTCTGAGCAAAGCTGGCGCCGTTATCGGTCGTCTGCGCCAGGTACACGTTCCACACCGCGGCGGGATCATCCTTGCTCGACGTGGTGGTACCGTAATAAACCACGTCGACAGTTCCTGCTCGTGCGGCGACCCACGGAAATATAGCGGTTGTTGCGGGCGCAGCATTGACCACCACAGCCGGCGACCAGGTCGTCCCTTGATCACTCGACATCGAGAAGTAAACGTGGCGTCCTTCAGAGAAAACTGCGTAGACATGGCCATTGGTAGGATCCACCGCCACTGCAGGGAAAACATTGTCGAAGGTCGCCGGAGGCGGAAGCTCAAAGACCAGATTCGAGGTCCAATGCTTCCCCTGGTCGCTGCTGCGCGAGACGAAAATATGGTTAAAGGTAGTAGTCTTAGCCTTCAAAATCCCAGGCTGGCCAGATGCGTAAATATCATAGACATTGTGCGTCACGGGGTCCGCGACAATCGGTCCCTGGATGTTGTTGAATGTAGCGCCGGCAGTTAGCCCGCCCTGTCCAACTATCGGGTCACCCACCCTGTGCCAGCTAAAGCCGTCATTGTCCGAGCGCTGCACGTGAATAAGGCTGCTGTTTCCCGAATCGTGATACGAGAGATAGACGTGAGGACCATCCGAGGTGATCCAATCACGGTCCGATTGCGTCGTATCCACGAAGTGTGTGGTGCAGCTTTGCAGCGTAAAGTTCGCGGATGTCACATTGGGGCAGATAACCGCCGAAACCCCGATCTGGGCCGTGCGGAAGGGTGGATTGATGAAAATCATCAACGTGGTGGCGTGAAGCGTGTTATTCGCTCCGATGTCGAAGTCGGCGTCGCCACTGCCAAACACTATCTTGCCGGGCTGCCGCAAACCTGCGTCCAGCAGTCCCTGGAAGGCGGGCGTTGTCCCGAATAGCCCAGTCCAGAAATGAGTGCCAAAAAAAGTAGGGTCGAAAAGCCATTGCAGTCCGGTCACAGCAACCGTGCCGTCATTTGCGATTGCCACGGCAGGTTCGCTGTCTCCTTCTGGACGAGTCAATGGGTCGTTGGAGAAGCTGAGATTGCCTGGCGCAGTACCGGAGAAGGCGAATGTCGAAGCCAGTATTATTGCGAGCAAAGCTCCACGCATAAAGGTGCTCCACGTTTCTGGGAATTGGGAAGAATTCTGGGCCGCGGCTGGCAAGGTCAAAGTGGCGGGGCGAGGGTTCCCAGCCGAGGTCTAGAAGTGTATGTATGAGTACTCCAGAGCAGGAGAGGCTGTCAAGCAGCAACTTGTAAATTTTTCTTGCTGAGGTGGCTCCAGATCGCCCGCCGGGCGGGCCTTTCACGGTCCGTGGGGTCCGAAGCACCGACTCGGACCGGTGGCACTGCATGCGGCCCGCAGCGCGCCTGTCTACACCGCCATCCTGCGTGATTCCGCTTCTTTCTGCGCCACATACCGCATCAGCAGATCACGCAGCGAGATCAACCCTTTCAGTTCCTTGCCCTCGCAGATCGGCACATGTCGAAATCCGAATTCCCGCATGAGGAACAAGCACTCGTCCACGCTTTCCTCCGGGCTCACCGCCCGCGGATTCGCGGTCATCACCTCGGCGACCTTGGTGGTGCCGGGCATGCGCCCCACCGCTACCACGCGATTCATGATGTCGCGTTCAGAAAAGATTCCCACCAGTTCGCCGTTTCGCAGCACCGGCAACGCTCCGATGTTATGCTCCATCATGAAGCGGGCAGCCTCCAGCACAGTGCGCTCCGCATCAATGGAATACACTTTGCGGTCTTTCACCAGATCGTAAATGGTTCCCATGGACTGCTCCTTACCGGAAATACTTAGGGCCGGCCCCACGCCTTCGGCGCCCGCTGCAAACCCCGCACGGTACGCACTTCCCCAGCAGGCGAATTGCCCTAATCTACCACAGTTTTGTCTCTAAAAATCCGCTGTACGGACGCGCGGCTTGCCGCGTCTCACCTGCCGCAGGTAATGGCGGAGAACCGACTCATACGATAAACAAAAAGCGGCAGCCATCTCGGCTGCCGCCATTTCTAGCTCTCTAACTAGCCCATCTAGAACCGGAACGCCGGACCGAATCCAACCTTCAGGTTATTGCGCGCTCCGTTAAGGAAGTAAATCTCGTCGCCCACATCCAGGCGCAGTCCGAATGGTCCCCAGAATCCTTCAATGCCGCCACCAGGGTACAACGCAAAGCGCGTATTCCCGTCGGTTATGCCGCCCACCTGGTTGGCGAACGAACTGCCCGTGAGCGAATTCTCCGTGGCAAAGTTTATAAATCCAAGCTTTGCCGTCAAGAAAGCCCGGAACGGCCCGGAAGCTCCCGCTTGGAACTTCGGCCCGAATAACCCCGTCAGAGGACGCAGCCGCGTCGTCGCAAACGAGGTCGTAATCCCGTTGTCAAACGTATTGGTGAAGTTTCGTTTAAAGTCGTAGGACATGTCGGCTTCCAATTGCACGTTCGGATGGACATTGAAATCCAGACGGCCTCCCACACCAATGAAATTGATGTGGGGATTGGACTGGCCGAAACGCATATAGTCCGCATAGACCCCGATTTCACCATGATTGTAGGTATTTTCCTGTGCCACTACGAGCGAGGGCACTGAAAAGCAAAATACCAGCGCCGCGAATACTAAGATTGGTTTCATGCTCTCACTTCTCTCCTATGGGTTCTGTCTGCGCCGCATTCCCCCTGTACCACGGTGGAACTGGCCCAAAAACCTGGGATGGGCGGCGACATAGTTTTGATGCGGAGCACCGGCGGCGGGTTGGGCTGATATTTTTGCCGCAAACTGCAGAATCTCAACGACTTATATATATATATATCGGGTTATTCAGTGCTGCAGAAAAGGGGCGTCGCTCTTGCCTCGAGGCGCGCCCCAATAATAAGGCAGTGTGCTGGCGTACTCAGTTAAATCACAAGGCTTACTTCGAGGATCTGCTCTCCCCACGCGGCATCATGGAAACTACGATGTACTCCCGCTCTTTGTCATCCAGGTCTTCCATCCGCAAGAGCATCTTGTCTTTCTCCAGGCGAAACTGAGCCTTTTCTCCCACCGGCAGAAGCACTGGATGCTTGTCATCCTTCGGACGAACGCGGTAAATCACCCGGTCCGATTGCAGCACGTACTCCTGGCAGAGCAATTCTTTGGTCTTCTTGTGCTGATCGTCGGTGCCTAGCACTTCTCCCGCAAAGCTTTTGGCGCCTTTTTCGTCGTAACCGCACTGCACCGAATCCATCTGCAAGAGCTCGCCAGTCTGATATCGCTTCGGCTCTTTGGCCTGCGCTGCCGCCACCAGCAGCAGCCCTGCAAGTGCTAAACGCAAACGCATGTGCTTCCCTCCCGCGCAATCTACTGTAAACAGAAAATCTCCGCGGATCGCGTCATCCTCAATGCGCTATTTTTGTGGACGGAAAATTACCTGGAAAGGTCACGAGAGTAAATGTACGACCGTAACAGATTGGCCTATATTTTTCAGTGATCAGGAGCACCGCAGATCAGATGCAGCGTGCTTGTGTCGCTCGTGCCCTCATCCGGATGTTCGCGCTGCGGCCGCCTTTGCAGCAGCCGGGATCTTTGGAGAAGGAGCGGCGTCCGGCAAATTTTCAAGTTGCTTGTCGCCCAACATCTTTCCTATTTTGCGTCCCAGCTCGGCCGACGTGAACGGCTTGCGGATGAGCGACACGCAGGGGGTGAGCATGTCCGTCCGGATAAACTCCCCGCTGTAGCCAGTCATGTAGAGTATTTTCGTCTCTGGACGCAACGAACGCACTTCCTTGGCTAGAGCTGCGCCGTTCATCCCAGGCATAATCACATCGGTCAGCAGGACATCGACTGCACTTTTTTGCTCGTTGATCAGACTTAAAGCTTCCTGCCCATCTCGTGCGCATAGCACAGTACAGCCGGACGTTCTCAAACCTTCACAAATCACATCACGAAGCGGTCTTGCATCTTCGACCACCAGCACGGTCGCGTTCGAAAGAGCAGGTTTTGCGGAGTTTTTGCCACCCTCGAGGCCGCGGTTGGCTTGCCTAGCGGCAGGAAGATAGACCTTGAATGATGAGCCCTGGCCCAATGTGCTTTGCACCTCGATGTGGCCATCGCTCTGCTTCACGATGCCATATACCGTCGCCAGCCCCAAACCAGTCCCTTCACCCATCGCCTTGGTAGTGAAGAATGGCTCGAAAATGTGGGCCTGCGTTTGCTGGTCCATACCCGTGCCCGTGTCGGCCACCTCCAGCAGTACGTAGCGGCCGCCCGGCACGCCCTCGCCTTTATCCAGATCTACATTTTTCGTCTCGATGCGCAGCTTACCGCCATTCGGCATGGCATCGCGGGCGTTGACCACCAGGTTCAGAACTATTTGCTCGATGTGCCCGGGATCTGCTTTTACGTAATCGAGGGTGCGGTCCAGCACTACTGTGAACTCGATGTTCTCCTTGATGAGCCGCCGCAGCATCTTCTCTGTGTTGCCAACGGTCTGGTTAATGTCCAGAACGACGGGCTGAATGACTTGCTGGCGACTAAAGGTCAAGAGTTGATGCGTCAGGGAAGCAGCGCTATTCGCCGCTTGTTTAATCTGCTCAACCTTGGCGCGATTGAGATCCGATGAGCCCAGATTTTCCAGTAAGAGATCGCTGTAGCCGATAATCACTGCCAGCAAGTTGTTAAAATCGTGGGCCACGCCTCCAGCCAGGCGGCCAATGGCCTCCATTTTTTGAGATTGTTCCAAAAACTTGCCCGATTCAGGCAGGCCATTTTGGATGCTTTTTTCGGCCTGCGGTCGATCGAGCACGAAAGCCACGGCCCACGTTAAGGCCAGGAATAGTAAGATCGCCTGTAGCCGGAGATCAGAGTGAAACACATAACGGCACGACGCGAGGAGCGCGAAGGTCACTACCGTGGCTACGGCGATGCCCAGCATTCGCCGGCCGCGCACTTTGGACCGCAGCCAGCTAAGTATGCGATTCGTTTTGATCGCACCTTCAATCATCCCTGTCCAGTTCTAAGACCATGGTTGCTCAAACGGTCAGGACGCGAAACGAGCTATTAAGATCTTATTGTTCAAGCGTTTGGCGGGGCCGCAAAGAGTACCGATGACGCGCACCGAACGGTACTTACGTAATCAGCCGGCACCTTGCATGGACGTATTTCCGGTCTTTCGCGTCGAATCAAGTTTTTCCACGGCGGTCGTATCCCCAGCTAAATAGAATCACAGTCTCAGAGATCTCCATCTACCAAGTGAAAACATGACGCTCCATAATCTGAAGCACACAATATCGCTTCTCACTCGCACTCCCGCTGCCCTCGACGCGCTTCTACGCGGTCTGCCGGATACGTGGACGTTTCGAGATGAAGGTGCAAATACCTGGAGTGCCTTCGACGTTCTCGGCCATCTGATCCACGGCGAACGCACGGACTGGATGCCGCGGGCAAGAATGATCTTGCAGTTTGGCGCGTCGCAAACATTTGAGTCCTTTGATCGTTTGGGACACGTCCAGGAGAGTCAAGGTAAGTCGCTGGACCAGTTATTAGACGAATTTGCTCGCTTGAGGTCAGAAAACCTGAGGCAACTGCGTGCCTTGAATCTGCGGCAAGAGGACCTTGCACGGCGTGGAAGGCATCCTGCCCTCGGAGTAGTTACTCTCTCACAATTGCTGGCGACCTGGGCAGCTCATGACTTAACCCATCTCCACCAGATCTCAAGAATTATGGCTCACCAATACCGTGAGACTGTCGGTCCCTGGAGCGCGTATCTTGGGGTGCTGCAGTGCGCCGGCCACAGTTCTCCTTGATGAACTTCAGCTACGCGGAGTCGCGACTGGGAAGAACACCTTTCGCTGTTCCCCTGTCGTAGAATCACCCTTCTTGCCCATTCCGGCTGAATTCGACCGTCTGCGCGTTGTCCTGGTAGCCACGCGCAACCCTCTCAACATTGGCGCGGCCGCTCGCGCCATGAGCAACTTCGGTTTCCGTCGCCTGCGAGTGGTGAACCCATACGAAGTGGCATTTCGTGAGGCACGCTCGGCCGTTGGCGCGTCCGCGCTACTGTCAAAAGCAGAGGAGTACAAGAGCCTCGCCGAAGCCGTCGCCGACTGCACGCTCGTCGTCGGAACCACCGCAGCACATAACCGTGAGCTGCAGCACTCGCTCCGACGCCTGGAATACGGCGCGCCTCTGATCCGCAAGCAACTCGGATCGAACCGTGTCGCCCTGTTGTTCGGATCGGAGAAGTTCGGCCTCTCCAACCAGGACCTCAGTTATTGCCACTGGCTGTTGCGCATCCCAACCTGCGAAGAGAACCTCTCGATGAATCTTGGACAAGCAGTGGCGGTCTGCCTTTACGAGCTCGTGCGCGATGCGAAAACCGCGCCCCTACCTGAGAAGCTGGAGTCCGCGACGGCAGGCGAGGTCGAACGAATTACTGGCCTGCTGCTCGATGCGCTCCGGGCAAGTGGCTACGTGAACCCCCGCCGCACCGCTTCCACCGAGGACAATGTGCGTCGCTTGGTGCGCCGCCTGAACCTGCCGGCTCGCGACCTCGAGGTTTGGCTCGGCATTCTGCGGCAGATTCTATGGAAAGTGCGATCAGGGTAAAAACCAGCAGGCTGATGTTCCCAAACACAACCCTAATTAGTGAGAAGGATCTTGCGACAACGACGCTAGTCCGGGCGGTTCCGGCGCAGCACCGGGCCATTCGCATTCCCCTCGCCACGCTTGTGCCGCCGCAACACCGGCGCCTGACTTACCCCCAGGCGATACTTCACTTCCTGGAATTCGCTGGTGTCGCTAACGTACTCCTGCTTGCCTGGCAGCAAGCCGGCGATCTCCGCCTGCACCCGTTGGATGCGCTCCTCAGTCATCGGGTAGGCGGCAAATCCTTTCGCGATCTGGCCGTGGAACGGTATTCTTGCGAAGAAATTGTAAATCGGTATTTTGGATTTTACTTTGTGCATCCGCGCTTCGATGACGTGCAGCTTCTCCAGCGCGGTCACGAACGCTTCCGGGTCGTAGCCTGCCGCATATTCGTACTCGATTCCCAGCAGGTCCGCCTCGGTCTCCGCATCGCGGCTGAACTTCTTGAAAGTCAGCGGAGCTCCGATTCCCCCGATATTCTGCAATCCAATTCCTATCGGGCCGCCCAGGTATGACAAGGAAGACGCCACATCCCAAAAAAACTTTCGCGTGGCCTCCCGGGTTGCATGCCGCGCCGCCACGTGCGCGATCTCATGTGCCATCATGCCCGCCAATTCCGCCTCTGTGTCCGACGCCAGAATCAATCCGCTGTCCACATACAAATATCCGCCGGGCAAGCTGAATGCCCGGATGTCCTGTGAGTCGATTACCTTGATGGTGAATGGAACCAAACAATCAGAGTTGCGGACAATTTTCTGCGCCAAGCGACTGACATAGTCCGTGACTTCCGTGTCGGTGACAAACTTGGTGTGCAGGTCGATGCCTCTGGCCATTACTTCACCCAGCCGCCGCTCCCGCTCCAGCGAATAAAAATTAATTCCTGTGCCGATGCCCCGTTCCCCAATGTGATTCACATCGTATTTGGGCGAGGCCTTTGCCTGTTTCACCCCATGGGGCTCGACCACCGCGCCAACCGGCCCCGCTTGCGCTCCGGCCGCCGGAGGCGGGCCTTGCTCCTGCGCGGGAGCGTTCTGTGCTTGTCCACGGCCTGTCAGCAAAAATGCCAACAGGAGCGCAGAGAAATTCCAACTGGCAAACCGCGCCAGCCACGAGAAGCCAACTTTGCGGGATCGGAAATCACACAGAGAAAGGGACGGAGTTCCCATTAGCCCACCACCAATTTGGCCCGCATTCTACTTTAGATTTACCCATAGGTAACCAAAATATTTGATGCGCTACTCTGCTTCACCAGCAAAAGCATGGCCAAAATATTTATTGCCCCACCCTGTGGAACCTAGCCTAGGCAGGGTAACAAGCGGTAATCGGCAAAGTAATAGTGGAAGTAATTTGCACATCGCGTGTGGGAAGGGAAATTCCGGTCTGCCTCGGCTCATCGCTCAACTACGCTGTCCAGGGCCTCGAAGAAGCCCGGATAAGAGATCGCCGCCGAGTCCGCCCCGCGGATCTGCGTT
>QIAS01000185.1:27677-30509 GCA_003225615.1 Acidobacteriota bacterium
TGGCAATGCGGTGATCCCCGCAGGCATCGATTTCCGCTCCGTGCAGCCGCTGTCCGCCAGGGATTTGCCATCCGTCCTCCCGCTCCACCACCTGCGCCCCCATAGCCCGCAGGTTACTCGTGACGGCAGCAATGCGGTCTGATTCTTTCACCCGCAACTCTCTGGCATCCCGAATCTCAATTCCCCTTTCAGAATAAGGAGCAATCGCTGCCAGCACCGGCAACTCGTCAATCAGCGTCGTGCTGTACGCCCCCGCCACCTCTGCCCCTCGCAGCCGTGCCCCGCGCACATCAATCGTGCCTACCAGTTCCCCGTGCTGCTGTTCCAATTGCCCAACCTTGATTTCAAGGCCCATCTGCATCAGCAAATCCAGCAGCCGCGCCCGTGTTGGATTCATCAGCAGCCCGGGAATGGATAACTCCGAGCCCGGGAAGAGCGCCGCCGCACACAAGAAAAAGGCCGCGCTGGAAATGTCGCCAGGAATGCGGGCCTCGATAGGGTGCAATTTTTGTCCTCCCACGATGCGCGTCTCATTCCCCTGCCGCTTGACCTCCGCCCCAAAAGCCCGCAAAGCCAGTTCGCCATGATCGCGCGTCCGGACCGGCTCGTGCACAGACGTTTCGCCTTGGGCAAAAAGTCCGGCAAACAAAACCGCAGTTTTGACTTGCGCGCTTGCCACTGGCACCTTGTAATCGATTGACTTTAAATTTCCGCCCGTGATCCGCAAGGGAGGTCGATCGCCTTTGGCCGCCTCAATCTTCGCTCCCATGGCTGTTAGCGGCGTGATAACCCGTTTCATCGGCCGCCGAGAGAGCGACCCGTCCCCCACCAACTCACTCTCGAATCCCTGTCCAGCCAGGATGCCGCTCAGCATCCGCATGGTCGAGCCCGAGTTTCCACAATCCAACGGTGCCTCAGAAACCTCCAGCACCGGCCCCAGCCCGTGAATCTCGATGCAGTTAGAATCTTCTCCTGTGCTGCCCCACTGGCATCCTAGATCGCGCAAGCAGCCCAGCGTGCTGGCACAATCCATGCCTGTGGAAAAATTCTGTAACCGCGTCGTGCCCTCTGCGATCGCCGCCAGCATCGCATAGCGATGCGAAATCGATTTATCGCCCGGAACGCGCACACTCCCCTGCATCCCCCGCGCCGGACGCACCAGCACACTGGAACCCGTAGTCATCTGCGGATCAATATAAATGATTAAGAAGGAATCCCTGGTGAGAAACCAATTGCCGATTAATAACCACGCTGGAAAGGAAACTACTGCAGAGAATCAGAAGAAGCCGGGGCCGAAAAGAAAAATTGAAAATCGGCAATCGTATTTCAAATCGTACTTCGTACATCGTCCTTGGTCCTTACCTCATCGCCCCAATCTCCTCCGCTGCCTCCACCAGAATCTCCGCCGGCACTTCTTTGATCGTGACATAAAACTCGAACATCGGAGCTTCCGAACCCCGTCCCCAGCGCTTCACCTCCCAGTGCGCGCGCACGAACTTCACCTCCGGATGCTGCTTCAGGTCGAGCAACAAAGGATGCTGCCCGCGATAAAACTTCTGCGGAAATGCGGCAATCGGTTTTGTCCCCCACGTTACCCCGTCGCTTGAACCAAAAATGCTTACATCCAAAGACTCCTGCTCAACGATGTTCACGATGTGCAGCGTGACCAGAAAAACGCGGTTGGTCGACCCGCTGATATCCACCGGAGGCCCATCCCCCTTCGCAGTAACCACCGTTCTTTCAGGAACAAGGTTAGTATCAATCATTGCCTGTGAATTGTAGCAAAGCGCTTACCGCATGAAAGACGGAAAGCCCTTCTGAGCGTACTCTGTTGATTCTCTCAGCCCGGTTCGTACGCGTAAAGCCTTTCTCCGCGTACTCTGTTTTCTACCTGCGAACTCTGCGTTTAAACCTTTTCTAGAATCCCTTGACGGCACCAAGAAAATCCCGCACCACCGCTCCCACGGCCTCATGCTGCTCCCAAACCGCATAGTGCCCCGCCCGTGGGATCACCTTCAACTCACTCCCCGCGATGTTCTGCCGCATCAACTCCGCATCCGCCACAGGGGAGAGCACGTCTTCGTCGCCCACCACCACCAGCGCGGGCACATCGATAGTCCTCAATGCCGCCACCGAATCCGGCCGCTCGGCCATTCCCTTCTGCACCGCGCTAATCCCCGCAGGCGTCATTTTCAGCATCATGCGCCGCGCCCCATCCACCAGGTCCGGACGCGTACTCAAAGTCGTCTTCCCCAACAGCTTCGGAACCATGCTTTCAATGAAAGGCTCGGTCCCGTGTTCCATGACATCAGCCGCCGCCCTTAACCGGGCAGCCCGCCCCTCCGGAGTATCTGCCTGCGCCTTGGTGTCACAAAGAATGACGCCCGCCACCCGTCCTCGATGCCGCCGCCAGAATTCAAAAAACACATACCCGCCGATGGAAACGCCGGCAATTGCCGCCCGCCCCACCCCCGCATCATCAAGAACACGAACCAAATCCGCCGCATGTTTCTCCATCGTCGCCGGCCCCTCACCCACCCCGGAATCTCCATGCCCACGCAGGTCAGGAAGAATCAGGCGATAGCGATCGATCAGGGCCTGCGCCGCCGGCATCCACAGAGCTCGGTTGGCAGGAAAAGGATGTAACAGGAGAACCGGGGGACCCTCACCTATCGCTTCATAGACAATTTCAGCGTCGCCGCTGTGGACGTGAGGCATGCGTCAGAGGATTAGCGAGGGCATAATCGCGGAAACGATCACGTACTCGTCACATGCTGTTGCCCAACCGGGACCGCCGCGGTTTCCGGCTCTTCCGGCATCACGATCCAGGCT
>QIAS01000185.1:30578-30905 GCA_003225615.1 Acidobacteriota bacterium
CCGCATCAGAGTAACGTCCATGTCCGGGTACTCAGCGAGTCCGGCGCACACTCCGGCAATCTTCCGATTCGTCCGCGAACGCACCAGCCGCTTCCGAGGAGGCGCGCACACGCCAATCCGGCGTCCGCAATAAGCACACACATTCGCATCATCCTGGATTGATTTGCCGCAATAATTGCAGTACATAACTCCCTCCAGCTCTAGGATACGTCGAAACCTGTCAGCCAGTTCCCTATTCTATTCCCCTCCATGGCACTCGATAGCTGGCCTTGAATCAACAATCAAAAATCAACAATCAAAAATTTCTTTCACTCGTTCCGGTAAGCC
>QIAS01000007.1 GCA_003225615.1 Acidobacteriota bacterium
CCGCGCCACCAAAGACGCCAACGTTCCGGTGATCGCAGACGGCGGCATCAAGTACTCGGGAGATATCACTAAGGCTCTGGCGGCCGGTGCGGGCGTCGTAATGATCGGATCTTTGTTCGCGGGTACCGACGAGAGTCCGGGTGAGTTGATTCTTTACCAGGGCCGCACATTCAAGTCGTACCGCGGAATGGGATCGCTGGGCGCGATGGCTGCGGGTTCGAGCGAACGCTATTTCCAGAATAGTGATGGCGACGCCTCGACGGCCATGCCGGTCGTCGGCGAAGAATCGAATCGTCTGGCCAAACTTGTGCCAGAAGGTATTGAAGGGCGCGTCCCTTACCGCGGATCCGTGGCGATGATCGTGCAGCAGATGGTCGGCGGCCTGAAATCAGGCATGGGGTACTGCGGTTGCGCGAGCATCGGCGACCTGCAGCAGAAAACTCGCTTTGTGCGCATCAGCATGGCGGGACTGCGCGAGAGCCACGTGCATGACGTCATCATAACGAGGGAAGCCCCGAATTACGCTTTGGAGTAGATGGTGTATCCCGCGCGATCTGCACATCGAGAATCATCTGCACATTACCAGGGTGGAACCTTGATAGCTTCGAGTTCGCGCAAGCTGATAAACTGATTGTTGATTCGACCCCGACAGAAAGTCTGGAAAGCATGGCTGGCGGCGGGACTCTGGCTCTTGCTGATCGCCATCGAGTCCACGGACGTGCTTTCCGCAAGCCATACCAGCCGTTTTCTTTATCCGCTGCTCAAATACCTGTTTGGACCCATCGATCTGATGAAATTTTATTATTGGCACGGCCTTGCACGTAAAGCTGGTCATGTCGTCGGGTACGGGATTCTGAGTGTGCTTCTGTTTCGTGCATGGCAGGCTACGCTGCCGTTGCCGGGGACGCGATGGGCGTGGCGATGGGCGCAGGTGGCACTTTTCATGACCGTGCTGGTGGCCAGCCTGGACGAATTTCATCAGAGTTTTATTCCGTCTCGCACGGGAACCTGGCACGACGTAGTGCTGGACGGAACGGCTGCGGTGGGAGCACAGATATTGCTTTATTTGCTCCTACGAGGATGGCGCTCACATGCGGCACAGGAAGTCTTGCTCTGACCGGCATTCCCCATGTTAAAAATCAAGGAATTTGAAAACCAACGATTGTCCAGCGTTAGTCCACAAGCGCGACGAAATCACGGCAGTGTGCCGTCACAAACGACCCCCAGATTCACTGCGTCGCCCTGCGAAGAGAAGCAGGGCGGAGAGGACCGCGATTCCGGCTGAAAGATAGAAGGGAACTCGCGGCCCGAAGCGCTTCCACAGTTCGCCGGTAATCATGCTCGCCAGGAGCGTGACCGCACTGGTAACGAAGAAGTAGACGCCGAGCGCTCGGCCCCGCACGTCCGCGGTAACGGTGTCCACCACTAAGGCCTTCAGCACGGGATTGGTCAGAGCATAGAAGAGTCCGTAAAAGGCCATCGCCATCCAAATGGCCAGGATTGAGGGCGCGAATCCGAAGACGAAATATACGATGGCAAAAACCAGGTAGCCAGCAGCGGCAATGACGCGGCGGGAAAAGCGATCGCTGAAATGGCCTGCCGGCCAGGAGACCAGCGTGTACGTAATGTTAAATACGAGAGCCAGCAAAGGTGCGCGGGTCGGCGGAATTCCAATGCTCTGCGCGCGCAAGACTAGGAACATGTCGCTGGAGTTGCCCAGCGAAAACAGCGTGACGGCAAACAGCACGTAATAAAACTTTGCCGGAAGGTGCACGCGCCAGGGAGCCTCGCCGTCGGGATCCGTCGCTTTCGGCTTGCTCTGCGCGGACTCACATGCCTGGGGAATCGGTGGCGAGGTTTTCCCGCCCGTTTCCCGAATTCCGAATACCGCCACCAAAATGCATAATCCGCCAGGAATAGCCGCAGCCCAGAACACGCCGCGCAAACCATAATGCGGCAGCAAGAGAAGTGCGATTAGCGGTCCGGCGATGGCTCCAGCGGAATCCATCGCCTGGATGAGACCGTAAGCCGAGCCGATGCGGTCCTTGTTTATTGACTCGGCCACCATTACGTCGCGAGCGGTACCACGTATGCCTTTCGAGAAACGGTCTGCAAAGCGGATCAACAGAACGTGCCACCACGCAGTGGCCAGGGCCAGCATGGGTTTAACTGCGTTCGCGACGACATAACCAGAGACCACGACCGGCTTGCGCCGCGGGATGCGGTCGGCAAGGTAGCCGGAGAAAAATTTGGCGAACGAAGTGACGCTTTCAGCAATCCCCTCAATTACGCCTAGCGTAGCCGGGCCCGCGCCAATGGACGCCAGAAATGCCGGGAGCACCCAATACGCCATCTCGCTGGCTGTATCGTTGAAAAAAGATGTAGCCCCAAAGGCGCGGATGTTGCGAGACGCCCCTGGGGAATTGTCGGATCGCCCCTCGGGCATAGGAACACAGTTTTATCATGAGGGGTAGGCCGCGAAAGCTCTTCGGAAAATGAAACTTGGAGGCTGACTGATTATCGATTGCTGACTGCTGACTCCTGACTACTGACCACTAGCTATTAGTACATGGCGTCGTACTTCGTAACCACCCATTCTCCGTCTTTGAATTCAGTGGTAACGGAGAACAACTCTTTATAGGTGGCTTTCTGGCCGGGAGTGTTGAGGCGACTGCCGCGGTAGTGCAGGATGCGCAGGGGCGGAGCATCTTCCCAATCGACCAGTTCCCAGGCAAGCAGCGGGTGCTGCGCTTCGGAGTCACAGATGAATGCGGCGTATTTTCTGCGGTAATCCTTGGACCACTTCGCGAGCTCTTCGTGGCAGTTTCCATCCCTCATGGCGCGAATAAACTTATTGGCTGCGTGTTCGGAGGCGCGGTCGCGCAGAGGGTTCAGCGTGATGGAGTTGGGTACGCCGGAAAGCGGGTCGTGGTCCTCGGAGCGCCCGAGCACCGGGCCTTGGTTATTCAACCAAGCCAGTCCGCTGAAAAACATCAGCAGGACCACTGCACCCATCCCGGCAGCGATCGCGAGTTGTTTACGAGAAAAGTCCATGCTCCGCGCCAGTGTAGCGCGGTGCTCTATGGGCGGGCCAGATTACGGCAGGCACGCGACAGGACATGTACGGCAGGGACAACCGACGCGGTCGTCCCCCACGCACTTTGAGCTCTACTCTTTATTCTTTATTCTTTGGTTTCGCCGCCGGCAGCAGGTTCCGCGCCGCCTTCGGCTTTGGCCTGGGCTTCGGCCTCTTCCATGGCCTTCTTGGTTTCTTCGGCCCGCTTGGCACGGATTTCGGCGCGCTTCTGGCGCTTCTCTTCCTGCAGTGCTTCGCTGCCCAGAAGCTCGATGAAAGCCTTGTCTGCGCCGTCGCCCTTCTGCCATCCAGCGCGGACTATGCGAAACGTGGTCCGATGGTGTCGAACAGCTTAGTTACCGCGTCGCGAGTCATCAGGTATGCGGCTGCCTGGCGGCGCGCGGCGAGGTCGCCCCGCTTGCCCAGAGTAATCATCTTCTCCACGTGCGGGCGCATGGCCTTGGCCTTGGGGAGAGTAGTCTCGACGCGCTCTTCAACGATGAGCGAAGTGACCAGGTTGCGCAGCAGGGAGCGGCGGTGACTGGTATTGCGACCTAGTTTCCATCCTGCAACTTTATGACGCATGGGAAAGCCTCAGTTTAGTTCTCCGCTTTAATCTCAGTGGTTCTTGCTCTAATGTCCCTCGCTGCGCTCGTTGGGACGGACGAGGCGTCCGTCCCCGTGCGAGTTCTTTACAGTTGCTCTACATCGGTATAGGCCGAGGCAGGCAGCACTTGATTCGAGGTCGGGCCGGGGACGGCATTGCCGTGTTCGTCGATCTTCATGCCCAGGCTCAGGCCCATGGACGCGAGAATCTCTTTGATCTCGTTCAGCGACTTGCGGCCGAAGTTCTTGGTCTTCAGCATTTCGGCTTCGGTCTTCTGGACGAGTTCTCCGATGGTTTGAATGTTCGCGTTCTTCAGGCAGTTGTAGCTGCGCACAGAAAGCTCCAGCTCTTCCACCGAGCGGTTGAGATTCTCATTGCGGATCTCGGGCTTGCGCTCCTCGGACGATGTTGCCGTCTCGATCTCTTCCTCAAAGTTGATGAAGATGTTCATGTGGTCTTTAAGCAGCTTCGCCGCCAAGCCGAGAGAGTCAGCCGGCGTGATGGAGCCGTTGGTCCACACTTCGAGCGTCAGCTTGTCATAGTCCGTGATCTGTCCTAGACGCGCGGCTTCCACGGTGTAATTGCATTTGCGTACCGGGGAGTGCACGGAGTCGATGGGAATAAATCCGAGTCCGAGGTCTTCGTCGAAATTCTTGTCGGCAGAGACGTACCCGCGGCCCCGCTTTAACCGCATTTCCATGTCGAGCTTGCCACCTTCGCTGACCGTCGCGATGTAGACGTCTTTGTCGAGCACTTCGACGTCGGCGTCAGCTTCGATCATGCCTGAAGTGACTACGCCGGGCTGGTCAGAGCGCAGGTAGATGGCTTTCGGCGCATCACCACTCAATTTAAAGGGAATCTGCTTCAGGTTGAGGATGATGTCAGTTGCGTCTTCGACCACGCCAGGGATCGACTGAAACTCGTGCAGCACGCCCTCGATTTTGACGGCCGTGACTGCGGCTCCCTCGATGGAGCTGAGCAGGACACGGCGCAGCGCGTTGCCGATAGTGGTACCGAATCCGCGCTCAAAGGGCTGGGCCCAGAACATACCGTATTTGTCGGTTAGCGAGGCGGTGTCGGTGGCTAGACGTTTGGGTTTTTGAAAACCTTTCCAAAGCATTTGTTTCTCCTCTCGGCCATTGGGCTCAACCTGGCATCCCTGAACAGGTCCGGGTTCAGGTCAGGCGCCAGGACAGGCTGATCTGGCACGAATGGTGGACCAAGTTTCAAAGTTTCAGAGGTTTCAAAGTTGAAAGCCTTTGAAACCTGGGAAACGTTGAAACCTTACTTGCTGTACAACTCGACAATCAGCTGCTCATTTACTGGCAGCTGGATGTCTTCGCGCTTGGGCAGGCCGGTGATGCGACCCTTGTAATTGTCGCGATCCACCGTCAGCCAGTTAGGCGTAATCTGGTGGCTGGCGAAATCCTTGGCCTGCTCCAGAATGGGCAGCTTGCGACTGCCTTCGCGAATCGCTACTTCCTCGCCCACGCTCACTTCATACGAAGGAATATTGACCTTGCGGCTATCCACCTGTATGTGCCCGTGGCGCACTAACTGGCGCGCCTGCCGGCGGGAGCTGGCGAGTCCCAGGCGGTACACTACATTGTCCAACCTGCGCTCGAGCTGCTGCAGAAGTTTTTCGCCAGTGACGCCCTTGGCCCGCGCGGCCTTCTCAAAGTAATTGCGGAACTGGCCTTCCTGCGTGAAATAAATGCGCTTCGCTTTTTGTTTTTCGCGCAACTGCAGACCGTAGCCAACGATCTTGGCTTTGCGGTCTTTCCCGTGCTGTCCGGGGGCAAAATTTCGCTTCTCGATGGGACATTTGTCGCTGAAGCACTTGCTGCCTTTGAGGAAAAGCTTCATTCCATCGCGGCGGCAGAGACGGCATACTGCATCGGTATAACGGGCCAAGTTTTCTTCTCCTTCTATGAACCGGTTTACAGGTTTGGCAACCCTTCTTCCCGGTTGAAAATACAGGTTTCAAAGTTGCAAGGTTTCACGGCTTTCAAGGTTGTTCGTGGCGACGAAATCTCCTCGATCACTTTGAAACCTTGAAACCTTGAAACCTTGAAACCTTAAAACCTTAAAACCTTAAAACCTTAAAACCTTAAAACCTTAAAACCTTAAAACCTTACTCTTACACTCTGCGGCGCTTGGGCGGACGGCAGCCGTTATGCGGAATGGGCGTATTGTCCTTTATGGACCTCACCTCAATTCCGGCGGCGGCCAAGGCGCGAATGGCGGACTCTCGGCCTGAGCCGGGACCGCTGACCCGCACTTCTACGCTGCGCACTCCGTGATCGCGCGCCATGTTGGCGGCGTTCATCGCGGCCTGCTGGGCTGCGAACGGCGTTCCCTTACGCGATCCGCGGAAGCCGAGCGACCCGGAACTCTTCCAGGACAGCACGTTTCCCGCAGGATCGGCAATGGTGACGATCGTGTTGTTGAACGACGCCTGAATGTGCGCGATGCCGTGCGAGACGTGCTTGCGCTCTTTTTTCTTGAACTGCTTCTTCTTGCCTTTTTTCTCCGGCACCGCAGGCGCTCCGGGTGTCGCTGCTGCTGGTTTTGCCATAAGTTATTTCTCTGTTCAGGCTTCAAGGTTTCAGAGGTTCCAAGGACTCCCGACTTTGAAACCTTGAAACTTTGCAACCTTGAAACTTTATGTTTTTGTCGCCGTCTTCGCGTACGCGCGTTGGTGTGGGTGCGTTGTCCGCGAACCGGCAAATTGCGGCGGTGGCGGAATCCGCGATAGGAGCCGATTTCAATGAGGCGCTTGATGTTCATCGAAACATCTTTGCGCAGATCGCCCTCGACGTTGGCTTCCGCTTCGATGACCTGGCGAATGCGGTTGACCTCGTCTTCCCCGAGATCCTGGACCTTCTTCATGGGATCGACCTTGGCGGCATCGAGAATGCGCCCGGCGCGCGGATGGCCTATGCCGTAAATGTAAGTGAGCGCGATATTCACGTGCTTGTTGCGCGGAAGATCGACGCCTGCGATACGTGCCATGTTGCTCCTCTGTCGTTAGCCTTGACGCTGCTTGTGTTTCGAATTTTCGCAGATCACCCGCACTACTCCCTTGCGGTGGATGATCTTGCACTTGTCGCAAATTTTCTTGACCGATGCTCGGACTTTCATAATTAGCTCTTTATTTCCAACTTAACTTTAGCTCGCACAGGTAGGCCCAATATTAGATTCACTTGTACCTGTACACGATTCGGCCGCGGTTCAGATCGTAGGGCGAAAGCTCGACCGCGACCTTGTCTCCGGGCAGGATGCGGATGAAATTCTTGCGCATTTTTCCGGAAACGTGCGCCAGCACCTGATGTTTGTTTTCCAGTTCCACCCGGAACATGGCATTCGGCAGCGGTTCGACAACCACAGCCATTACCTCAATCGCGTCTTCTTTACTCATGCACTCCTTGAAATCAGTTCTTAGTACCTGGTACCGAGGAGTACCCAGCTAAAACCACAAAACCTACTACTGCGTCAGGATTACCGGGCCGTTTCTGGTCACCGCTACACAGTGCTCGAAGTGGGCGCTGTAGCTGCCGTCGGCGGTTACGGCGGTCCACTTGTCGCTCAGGACGCGGGTTTCGGGCTTCCCGTAATTCACCATGGGCTCGATTGCCAGGACCATGCCTTCGCGCAAACGAGCTCCGTGCCCCCTGGTTCCGAAATTCGGAACCTGCGGCTCTTCGTGCAGCCTGGTTCCGATTCCGTGTCCTACAAACTCCCGAACCACGCTAAAGCCGTTAGCTTCGACGTGTTCCTGTACCGCGGCGCCAACATCTCCCACCGCATTTCCGATGCGCGCCGCTTCAATGGCGCGATAGAGCGACTCTTCTGTTACCTTGAGCAGCTTTTTCAGCTCTGGCTTAATATCTTCGCCTACCGGTACTGTGATGGCCGCGTCGCCGTAATAACCATCGAGGACTACGCCGCAATCTACCGAAACAATGTCGCCGGCGTTAAGCACCCTTTTTTCGGACGGGATGCCGTGCACAATCTCTTCGTTCACTGAGGTACAAAGTACGCAGGGATAATCGAAGTACCCCTTAAACGCGGGCTTCGCGCCCAGCTCTTTCATTTTCTTTTCCGCGGCGCGCTCAAGTTCCATGGTTGTCGCACCGGGGGTTACCAGCGACCGCACGTGGTCGAGCACGTCGCGAACGATGCGGCCACTGCGCCGCATCTTGTCAATTTCCGCCGCCGATTTGCAGACAATTGCCATTCATTAGCGGGAGACCGGGTTGCGCGCCTCCGCGACCCTGTGGTTTTCGATAACTTCAAAGACCTGCTTCGTGACTTCGTCGGCCGGCAGATCTCCATTCACCGAAACCAGGCGCCCTTTGTGCTCGTAATAATCCGCCACCGGCCGCGTCTGCGCATCATAGGCCGCCAGACGCTCGACAATCACGTCCTCACGGTCGTCATTGCGAGTCACCAGCTTGGAACCGTCAACATCACAGATTTCGTCGTAACGGG
>QIAS01000008.1 GCA_003225615.1 Acidobacteriota bacterium
CCTGCCGCGAAAAGAACATGATCGCCCACGCGCTCTTCAATTCCGAGCCGCTGGATGCGGACAAAATGTACGAGGAGTACGCTGCCGCAGCCGAGAAAATCAGGCCCTTCGTTTGCGATACTGCAGTCCTTCTGAACCGGGCCTTGGCAGATGGCGAGTCCATCGTCTTCGAGGGCGCACAAGGCACCATGCTGGATATAGACCACGGCACTTATCCGTTCGTGACCTCTTCCAGCGCTACTTCCGGCGGAGCCGTCACCGGCACCGGCGTCGCCCCCACCGCCATTGATCTAGTGATTGGCGTTACCAAAGCGTACTGCACCCGCGTAGGCGGAGGGCCGTTCCCGACCGAAGCCCTCGATGCGAGCGGCGATCTGCTCCGAGCTCGCGGCAACGAATACGGTGCTGTTACCGGCCGGCCCCGTCGATGTGGCTGGCTCGATTTGCCACTCTTGCGCTACGCTGGCATGATTAACGGCATCTCCTGGCTGGTGGTTACTAAGTTGGATGTGCTCGACCATCTCACCGAGATTCCAGTCTGCGTGGGGTATAAGGTGGACGGCAAAAAAACGGACGAAGTGCCGGCTCAGGCGTGCGGTTACGAAAAAATCGAAGGCATCTACAAGAAGATGCCTGGCTGGCGCACATCGACCCAGGGGATTACAAAACTGGAGAAATTGCCCAAAGCCGCCCGCGAATATCTCGCCTTCGTCGAGCGCGAAAGTGGAGCTCGCGTTGGCATGGTCTCCACCGGCCCCGGCCGCGAGCAGACGATTTTTATAGACGAATTTGTCAGCACGCTGAAGAGCACGTCGCAATCGCGAGTACAGGTACAGGTCTAGTTGTCAAAACGACAGAATCAAAACAACGGAGCGAAAGATGGTGGTATTGGCGGTAACGTGGATGGCGAAAGTCGGCCGTGAAACCGAGGTGGCCAGTATTCTGGTCAAATTAACAGAAGAGTCGCGCAAGGAGCCTGGCTGCGTCACCTTTCAGGCGCACCGCCACAAGACCGAGCCGCGCCGTTTCTTCATCTACGAGGAATACAAGGACGATGGCGCGCTTGAAGCCCACCGCGCCGCCGCCCACTTCCTGCAATTTGCCCGCAAGGACCTACCCAAAATTGCGGATCGCTTGGAAGGCCATCTGTACGTGCCCCTCGACGACGCTGGCGCACGTTAGTAAAGCTGGTCGTAGACACGCAGCTGGCGCTTTTGTACGCGAGCAAGTCCCGTTCATACAAAGCGGATTACTTTCCTTTGTCCGCCATCAGCACCCCGCCGGAAGCGTAACTTTCCTTGGAAACTTCATGGAAAGCTACCACGATTGCTTCGCGCCGCGCCCCCGCCTCTTCCACCAAAGCATCTGTAATGCGCTGTGCCAACTTCCGCTTCTGCTCCGCACTTCTGCCTTCCAGCATCGTGATTTGAACCAGTGGCATGGATTAGCTCTCTCGGCAGGCTGTTTACTGCGCCAGCTCATAACCCGCGAAGAAATAACTCAATTCAAACCGCGCCGTATCTTCCGCGTCGGATCCATGAATAGCATTATGCTCAATATTCGTAGCCCATTTTTTGCGGATCGTCCCCTCTTCCGCATTGGCCGGGTTGGTCGCCCCCATCAGCTTGCGCAAGTCGGCGATGGCGTTCTCTTTCTCGAGTGCCAGCACCACAATCGGCCCACTTGACATGAAGTCGGTAAGGGAATTAAAGAACCCCTTCCCCGCGTGGACCGCATAAAACTGCTCTGCCTGGCGCTTGGAAATCTGCAGCATCTTCATGCACAGGATGTGAAAGTTATTTTTTTCAAACTGCTCAATAATGTCTCCGATGCCGCGCTTGCGAACCGCATCCGGTTTGATGATTGTAAGAGTGCGTTGCAATGTCTTCATCGAGTCATTAGTCCTCGGTAGTCAGTCGTTATCACAAAAGCTGTGTTCTTCCGATACCACTTTGCGAACTTCGCGTTAACTTAGCGTACTTAGCGGTTAAAATTTTTATCGGTACTCGGTACAAAGTACCCGGTACTAAGGATTCCTAAGCCCTGACCGCCGCGCCCAGAACTGAAACCAGCGTCTCCCCAATCATCGCCGGCGACTTCGCTACTTTAATCCCGGCCGCCTCCATCGCCTTGATCTTTTCCGCCGCTGTTCCCTTGCCGCCAGAAATAATCGCGCCGGCATGCCCCATGCGCCGCCCCGGAGGCGCCGTCTGGCCAGCAATGAAACCGACCACCGGCTTGCGCATGCGCGCCTTCACATATTCCGCCGCCGTTTCTTCCGCGTTCCCGCCGATTTCTCCGATCATCACCACCGCTTCGGTCTCGGGATCGCGATTAAACAATTCCAGAGCATCCAGGAAATTCGTGCCGATGATCGGATCACCACCAATTCCAATCGCCGTGGATTGTCCGATCCCGCGCGTGGTGAGCTGATAAACCGCCTCATAAGTCAGCGTTCCCGACCGCGAAACGATTCCCACCGGACCTTCCTTATGAATGTGCCCCGGCATGATGCCGATCTTGCATTTTCCGGGAGATATAATCCCCGGGCAATTCGGCCCAATCAGCCGTGAACGCCGGTTCTGCAGAAATTCCCACGCCCGCACCATGTCGAGTGTCGGAATTCCCTCCGTAATGCAGACAATCAACTCCACTTCCGCATCGGCCGCTTCCATGATGGCGTCAGCCGCGAACGGCGGGGGCACAAAGATCACCGAAGCATTCGCGCCGGTTTTGTCCACCGCTTCCTGCACGGTATTAAAGACGGGCCAGCCTTCATGCGTCGTCCCACCTTTTCCCGGTGTAACCCCGCCAACAATATTAGTGCCGTACTCCGCGCTAGCCTTGGCGTGAAAGGTCCCTTCTCGCCCGGTCAGTCCCTGCACAATAACCCGCGTTTTTTTATCAACTAGAATGGCCATGATTACTCTTTTCTACCTTTACTCGCACCGCTACGAATCTGACATCTGAATCTACGCGACCTGACTCGGTACCCAGTACTCGGTACTACTGCCTCGCCGCCGCCACTACCTTCTCCGCCGCATCCTTCATCGTTTCCGCCACAATGAAGTTCAATCCTGACTGCTTCAGAATTTCGCGTCCAGCCTCCACATTCGTCCCCTCCAGCCGCAGCACGATAGGCAGTTGGATATGAGTCTTCTGCGCCGCCTCAACCACGCCCGTGGCCAGAGTATCAACGCGTAGGATGCCGCCAAAAATATTGATCAGCACCGCCTTCACATTCTTGTCGCTGAGCAGAATCTCAAATGCATGGGTCACCTGCTCGGCATTCGCTCCGCCACCAACATCCAGAAAGTTCGCCGGCACACCCCCCGCATACTTGATGATGTCCATGGTCGCCATCGCGAGCCCCGCGCCGTTCACCATGCATCCCACGTTGCCGTCGAGCTTGATGTAGTTCAGGTTGTATTTGGAAGCTTCCACTTCAAGCGGATCTTCTTCCGTGGTGTCGCGCAATTCGCGAATGTCCGGATGCCGGAACAGCGCGTTGTCGTCGAAGTTGATCTTCGCATCCAGCGCAAACAGGCGACCGTCGATCGTCGTAATGAAAGGATTGATCTCCAGCAGCGAAGCATCGGTCGCGAGAAATGCTTTGTAAAGTCCCTGCATGAACTGCACTGCCTGGTTGATCTGAGCCGGCTTCAGGCCAAGCTGAAAAGCCAGCTTGCGCCCCTGGAACGCCTCCAACCCCATGCCGGGATCGATGTATTCCTTCAGAATCGCTTCCGGATTCTGCGCCGCGACCTGTTCAATCTCCATCCCACCCGCGGCCGACG
This sequence comes from Acidobacteriota bacterium, assembly GCA_003225615.1. Lineage (GTDB taxonomy): Bacteria > Acidobacteriota > Terriglobia > Terriglobales > Acidobacteriaceae > QIAS01. The sequence goes on from QIAS01000008.1 coordinate 3,798, forward strand.
CCATGAACACTGCCTTGCCTTCCCCACGGTCCACCAGAATGCCGATATAAAGCTCCTTCTCGATTGGCAGCGTTTCTTCGATCAGCAGCCGCTGCACGATTTTCCCTTCCGGCCCTGTCTGGTGCGTCACCAGCTTCATACCCAGCATCTTGCCGGCAAGCTCCGCAGCTTCCTCGACCGACTTGGCAATCTTCACGCCACCGCCCTTGCCGCGTCCCCCGGCATGAATCTGCGCTTTCACCACAACTCCGGAGGCGCCGGCGTTGAACAAGTTCCTGGCGGCAGCTTCGGCCTGCTCGCGCGTAGTCGCCATCTCACCGCGCGGCACCGCGACACCATATTTCTTAAGGATCCCCTTGGCCTGATACTCATGAATTTTCATAATGATTCCTGATTCAAAACGATTCCCGGGCAGGATCTTGCTTGCGGCTTAAACAGCGGGCTGCAAACATCTGATTTTATAGAAGCCCATCTTCCGGGGCAAACGTAAGCCATCACATCGCCGCGTGACAGCTCACCTGCAAACGATGTTACGCTGTAGAGCGAAGATGATCACTGACGCACTCCATCTCATCGCCAGCCACCGCCAGTCGCTCTCCCGCGAGGATGCGCGCAAGGTGATGACGGAAGTGCTTTCTGGCAAATGCACCGACGCGCAAATTGCCGCCTTGCTGGTTGCTTTGCACATGAAAGGCGAAACGGTCGAGGAAATTGTCGGCTTTGCAGAAGCCATTCGCGCCGAAGCTGCTCATCTGGAAATCGCGCGCAACTCCACCGTGGACGTCAGCGGCACCGAGCGCGACGCCTTGGTCGACACCTGCGGCACCGGAGGCGATGCCAGCGGCACGTTCAATATTTCCACCGCGACTGCGCTGGTGGTCGCCGGAGCAGGCGTGCGCGTAGCCAAGCACGGCAATCGCAGCGTGAGCTCAAAATGCGGTTCGGCCGACGTCATGGAGGCTCTGGGAGTGAAGATCAATTTGCCCGTCCAGCGCGTCGCGGCATGTCTTGAAGAAATTGGCTTCGCCTTTCTGTTCGCACCCGCCATGCACTCAGCCATGAAATACGTGCAGCCCGCCCGCCGCGAACTCCGCCTGCGTACGGTATTTAATCTGTTGGGCCCCCTCACCAACCCGGCCCGCGCCTCGGCTCAAGTGGTAGGAGTCTATTCCGCAGACCTGGTGGAAAAACTCGCCGAAGCCCTGAGTATTCTCGGACTGCGCCGAGCGCTGGTTGTCCACGGAGCCGACGGACTGGACGAGATCACCATCACCGGCCCCACACGCATTGCCGAAGTGCGCGATGCCCAGGTGCGGAGCTACGAGGTCACGCCTGAGGAATTTGGTCTGAAGCGCGCGTCTATTGAACAGCTTGCAGGCGGGGACGCAGCCGCAAACGCGAGCATCATTCGTGAAATTCTAAGTGGGAAGAAGTCGCCCAGACGGGACGTGGTCCTGCTAAACGCTGCGGCCGCTTTGATCGCCGCAGGCCGGGCCGATCACCTCGGCAACGCGCTACCCCTTGCCGCACAATCCATCGACGGCGGCGCCGCGGCCAGCAAATTGAAAGCGCTGGTGCAGTTCACGAATGCGCAGGAATAGCTCTCCGTCCTTAATCATTAACATTGTCACCCTTAATTACTTAGCACTGTCATCCTGAGGCGCAACAGGATTCCGTGACGGATAACTACAATGCTGTGAAATACTGGTGGCTCGGAAACACGCTCATCCCTATCGTTCGTCCGCTTCTTTCTTCAACCGTTCAATCTGTTCCAGATGATTCGCCCCATGCCCGCCCATCCGCTCTACCATCTCCGCCACTGTCACCGTCTTCTTGTATTCCGGATGGAAGGCACCCTTGTCCAGATCGCCCGGCTTGAGGCGCCGCAAAAGCCGCAGATTGTGATGTCGGTTCAACCCATACAGCGCCACCAATTCCGCTGGCGGCGTCTCCATATATCCCAGATTTCGAGCCCAATCGTCCTGATCAATCGGCGCAATCACCGGCTTTTTGTCGGCCAGCATCTGGCGGATGCGATAGGCATACAGAATTTCCATATCGGCCAGATGTGCCAGAATTTCCAATATCGACCACTTGTTGGGCGCCGGCTTATAGCGCAGCGTCTTCTCCGGCAATCCCGACACCGCCGCCGCGATCTGCTTCGGACTCTTCTCCGCCGCCTCGAGATGTTTCTTCAACTCGGCTTCGGTCATAGCAACCTCCAGAGCAGGCGCTTTTGTCCTGCACGGAATTTTTGATTATTGATTGTTGATTTTTGATTGCAAATCTCAGAGCCTGAGCATCAACCGAAACGGTTGCCAAGCTCAATCAACAATCAAGAATCGATAATCAACAATTTTTCACTCCACTCCCACCTTCTCCAGCCACTGCGCCACCTGCACATTCCAGCCTAAATCCTTTGTCATCGCCTCCTGCAGCTGCGACGCTGCCGCCGGCTCGCCATGCACCAGGTAAGTCACAGCTGGCTTGTTCTTGAATGTGTGCAGCCACTGCAACAACTCGGGAGTGTCCGCGTGATCGCTGAATTGCTCGAAAGCTGCGACCTGCGCGCGAATCGGGACCATCTCACCGAAAATCTTTACTTCGTGTGCGCCGCTCTTGATGATGTACCCGCGCGTCCCCGGCGCCTGGAAGCCGATGAAGACGATCAGGTTTTTGGGATCGGGGAGGCGCTGCGCGAGATGGTGCAGAATGCGACCTCCCGTAGCCATTCCGCTGGAAGAGATGATGATCGATGGGTAGCGCGTCTCGTTAATTTTCTTGGATTCTTCCGGCGTGGAAGCAAACGTGAACCCCTTCCATTCCAGCGGAGACCCGCATTCTTTGATGAGCTGCCTGGTGTCTTCGCTGTATTCCTCCGTATGCTTCAGAAAGATTTCCATGGCTTTAATGGCCATAGGACTGTCACAGTAAACCGGTATTTCGGGAAGCTGCCCCGCCAGCATCATTTGCTTGAGCATGAACACCAGCTTCTGGGTCCGCTCGACTGCGAACGCCGGGACAATCACGCTGCCTCCACGCTGCACGGTTTGACGAATGAGTGCCGCCATCAGTGGCCTGGGATCATCCGTAGGATGCGGCCGGTTGCCGTAAGTCGATTCCATAACGACCAAATCGGCTGACTCGCCCTCGGCTGGACCGGAATGGACTACTTTACCCGGAGCGACTGTGCTGCTGCGCACGCGTCCAATGTCGCCTGTAAACAGCAACCGCCGCACCCCGCCATTGGTCTTCAGCGAAAT
>QIAS01000009.1 GCA_003225615.1 Acidobacteriota bacterium
CTACGGCCGTTACTTCAAGTGCTGGGTAACGGCGGAACATCGCACGCATGGTCCAGTGGAAATTCGCAAAGCTATCTATCAGTCATGCGACGTTTTCTTTTACACCCTGGCAGAAAAACTAGGTATCGATCGGATTGCCAAGTACGCCAGCTTGCTTGGGTTGGGACAAAAAACGGGCATCGATCTTCCCCAGGAAGTCACCGGCGTCATGCCTTCGGAACAGTGGAAGATTCGTAACTTCAAACAGAAATGGTATGCCGGAGAAACGATTTCGGTGGGCATTGGCCAAGGCGCAGTAGCGACCACGCCCATTCAGCTGGCGCGCGCCATTGGAGGCATCGCCAGCGGCGGCGTGTTGCATCGCCCGCGAGTGGCTTTCCCGCAAGAATTGCCGCCCAACGTAGTGCCGGCGGTGAACCCAAATGACGAAGTCGTGAAAATTCCCATTGATCCGGAAAACTGGCAGCTCATCACCGACGCAATGGCTGACGTGGTCAGCCCAATCGGTACAGCGAATAGCGCACATTTGCAGGGCATTGATTTTGCCGGTAAAACGGGCAGCGCGCAGACCATCAGCAACGTCGCCAAGGCACGCCTCGTGAACGGTAAAGCGAACTTCAAAGATAATGGCTGGTTTGTAGGGGTTGAACCCAGACGCAATCCGGAAATCGTGGTGACAGCGCTGCTGGAAGAAGGCGAGCACGGATATCTTGCTGCGCGTGTGGCTTCGCAGGTGATCAAAGCCTACGTCGAGAAGCAGCGCCGGCTGCCCAGCAAGATGGCAGGCCAGAAAAGCCCCGTCGAAATCGGAGCCGTGTGGAATGCCCCAGACGAAAAAAATGACGGCAAGGAAACTCTGCACGCCGGGCGATTCGCGTTAGATGTGCCGAGGAAAAGAGTGCCCCTGGCGACGGCGGCTCCGGGAATTAACTAGAAGTACCGAGTACCTAGTACGGGGTACCTAGAATCTGGCGTTTAGGCTTGTAGACGTCTAGCTGATCTTGCAAGTAAATGCACGGTACTTGGTACTCGGTATTGAAGAATACATGTCACGCTACGTTTCATTTCGCGACTTCGACTGGTGGCTGCTGATCTTCGTCCTCTTCATCTGTGCCCTGGGAGTGACGGAGATCGAAAGCGCCACCATGCACACCAAGTTTGCCGGGGCACATTTAAAGCAGGTTTACTGGATTATCGGCGGCGTCGGAGCCATGTTCGTGATGAGTTTGATCAACTATCAGGCGCTCCTCGATCAGGTGCACTGGATGTACATCGCTTCCATCACCTCGCTCATGTTAGTGATGATCTTCGGCCAGAAGTACCTGGGTGCCCGGCGCTGGGTGAAAATACCAGGAGGGCAACACTTCCAACCTTCCGAATGGGTCAAGCTGATCCTGATCCTGGCAGTTGCCAAGTATTTTTCGGATATGCACCACAAAGACCTTTCCTGGTCCGACTTTGTCAAGGCCGGCGCCATTGTTGGCATCCCCATGCTCATGGTACTGGCGCAACCCGACCTGGGCACCGCACTGACTTATCTGCCCATCGCTGTCATGGGTCTTTTTCTGGGCGGTCTACGTCCCAAGCATGCCGTGACGGTTTTGCTGGTGGCGGGACTGATGATGCCTTTGGCCTGGCACAAGCTAAAGCCGTATCAGAAGGAGCGGTTGGTCAGCTTCATGAATCCGGAGGCTGATCGCCAAGGGTCAAATTACCAGGTCAACCAGTCGTTAATTGCTGTTGGCTCGGGTGGAATCTGGGGCAGTACTGAGGGTTCGCAGACCCACCTGGCCTTCCTTCCAGTACCCCAGACCGACTTCATCTTCGCCGCTTTCGCCGAGGAGCACGGATTTGTAGGAGCTTTAGGGGTACTGCTGTTATACTTCATTGTGTTGATGCGTTTGACCCAGAATGCCCAGACGGCGCCTGATCGGGCCGGAACGTTCGTGGTAATGGGTGTGGTGGCGGTGCTTAGCTTCCATATTCTGGTCAACGTCGGCATGGTGGTCGGTTTTATGCCGGTCACCGGAATACCTTTGCCATTAATGAGTTATGGCGGATCCTCGGTCCTGTTTATGTTCATGGCGTTGGGTATGGTCATGAACGTCCGTATGCGTCGTTTTGTGAACTGATTCAGGACTAGGGCAGACGAATGTGAATGCCGCGCGTGCCATAGCGCGGCCGGAAAACAAGATTACGATCGCCCTCGCGTTAAGAGGGCAAATCACCGGCCAGAAGGAGAGTTTGAGGCCGGGCAGGATTGAAGCAAAGCGCAGCCGGGCGGGTAACGGCCCCCTCACTCTTCGAAATAGAAGCTCTGAGAGAGCGGTCACAAACCGGGCAGGCGCAGATGCGATAAGTGCTAAAGATTCCAAAGCTTCCGCAATGGATTCCGCTCCGGAGAGACTTCCGGAGGCAAGCCGTCCCTTGTTTGGAACGGCTCTCATCGCCGCGCTCAATCCCCCCAGTCTTTTCCTGTCTCTGACCCGGTGAAATCTGCCGCTGTGGGGTGGCAGAACCGGAGTTTACAGAATGACAAGAGAATTGTTTGTGTCTTCAACCCCCCATGAAACCAAGGTGGGGCTGGTAGAAGACGATCAATTAGCAGAAATTTACCTGGAACGCGAAAACGAATACACCTTAGCTGGATCCATCTACAAAGGCAGAGTCACCCGCGTGCTTCCCGGCATGCAGTCGGCATTTGTCGATGTCGGCCTGGAGCGTGACGCCTTTCTTTATGTCTCCGATTTTATGGAGTTGAGTGAGCACGATGAAGACCTCGAGGAAGTTATCCCGACTCCGCGCACCGTGCAGGAGTCGAGGCCGCAGCAGCCATCGGAAACGCAATCTGCGGTAGCGGAAAACGGGAACGCGGCAAGTCACGGCTTCGCCACGAGCCAGGATTCAGAGTCTCAACCTGCGGCTCAGGAAAGCGCGCCTCAAGCGACGCCCGCGCCGGACAACTTCAACAGGAATGCCGCCGACGATCCGGAGGGACAAGGGCGCGATCGGGGTGGCTGGCGACGCCGGCGACGTCGTGGACGCCGTGGCGAGCGCATGCCTGAGTCACGATTTGCGCGGCCGGCCGCAGAAGCATCGGCTCCGACCCGCAACTCGAACTACGGCCCGCCTCCCGGATATCAGCCGATCATGCTGCCTGGCGAGTCCATTTCCAAGTATCAGCGATATGCGCAGCAGCATCCGGCGTCAGAAACAAGAATTGACCGCCAATCGCCAAAGTCCGCTGAGGCAGATCCTTCCTCTCCTGTCGCGGGCAATTCTCCCGATGACGAGCCGTTATTCGACAAGGCCCAGGCCAAACCCTTGCGCGAGCAGCATGGGGATTCCCCGGAAGCTGAGCAACACGGCAAAGCAATGGCAGCCAGTTGGCCTGAAGAGCGCTACGAAGACAGACCTCACGAGGAGCATCATCATCACGAATCACGGCATGACGATCGCCATCCCGGCGCATCCGATCAGGAGAGAGCACGCTTCGCTAAGATGAACGTTGCCTCCGTTTTCGGTGGAGACGCCGTCGAAAGCGAGGAGATCGGCGAACAGGAAGAAGTTGTGGAGGAGAGCGTTGAGGCTCCCGGGCAGACTGCTGCCAATTCGCAGCCAAGCGCCACCCCTTCCACCGCTGGTGGAACCAT
>QIAS01000010.1:0-603 GCA_003225615.1 Acidobacteriota bacterium
GTCGTTCTTGCGGGTGGCATCTACCCACTTCGAATAAGCCTTGTCAAACTGCTTCTGGTCGTCCGCGGAGAGCCGCTGCCCATAAGCCGGAGCACCTTGATAAGGCGCGCCAGGATAAGCCGGGTTTATGCCGGCATTGCCATTGGTCGCGATTTGATCAAACGGCACAACCGTCGGAATGTTGTAGCGCGCCATAATCTCCTGCATCTTGCGCGCATTGTTGGAAATATCGTCCTGGTCATTCTTGCGCCGCGCGTCGACCCACTTGGCGTAGTACTTGTCGAAATTCTTCTGATCATCCGCAGAGAGCCGTCCTGCATAAGCTGGGTACGCGCCTTGATAAGGCCCATTGGGATAAGCTCCCGCGCCTCCCGAAGCTACCTGGTCAAAGGACACGTTCAGCGGGATGTTGTAACGCGTCATGATCTCCTGCATGTGATGGGCATTGCTTGAGATGTCATCCTGATCGTTCTTGCGCGTGGCATCCACCCATTTTTGGTAATAGCTGTCGAATTGGCTCTGGTCGCTCGGCGACAAAACCCCGTGCCAACCCTGGGGCTGCCCGTATGCGCCGTATTGCGCTGGGGGCAGCGCGACCGCCGG
>QIAS01000010.1:633-4126 GCA_003225615.1 Acidobacteriota bacterium
ACCCATACTTCATGTTTGCTCCTCCTCGAGACGTGATGGCGCGATTCTTGGATTCACACTTAACCAACTTGCGTTGTTTGGCCTACTGCACTCGCGGAGATGTCCCGGGGGAAGTGTTGCCGCCGGGCTGTCCCGTCCTTGCTCTCCGCCTGAATTTTGAGAGCCAGGACGGGACTTCTCCCGGCGCAAACACGCTAGATCTGGGGCTTGACCATCACAGCCTTAATAGCGGTTCTGATAGCCGCCAACGCCGGGCGAAGCTACCTGGTCATAGGGCACGTCCGTCGGAATGTTGTAGTGCGCCATAATGTCCCGCATGCGTGACTCCATGCTGGCCATCTCGCCGCGATTGTTGGTGGCTCGATACTGCTGCCAACGCTGGTAGTAGCTATCGAATTTCTGCTGCCACTCCGGCGCTAACACGTTGTGATACTGGTTGTATCTGCCGTTGCCGTAGTAGCCGCCTTGTCGGTCACGATCGTTGTCGCCACGATATTGCCCGTTGCGGTCGTACTGTCCATTGCGATCGCGGTCCTGGTCCTGGCCGTTGCTCCGGTCGCGATCGTTGTCGCCGCGATTGTTCTGGCGGTTGTCGTCATCGCGATCGCCACGTCGGGCCCGATCCTGGTCCTGCTTGTCCCGGTCCCGTTTATCCTTGTCCTTCTTGTCCTTGTCCCGGTCACGCCGGTTCTGGTCATCCTGATCGCCTTGCGGTTTACGATCGTCGCGATCCTCTTGCCAGGCCACAGTTCTCAATTTGGCGTTCGATTGAGCGCTGGGCGTAACATTCTGCGCAAACACGGGTAGTGCCAACACCAACAATCCAGTCAACATTGCTGGAAGCTTCTTCATTAAGTCCTCCTGAAGAGCAGTCAGGAATTAACGGAGATGAACAGGGACCGCCCTCTACCAATGAGACGTATAGGCGCAGCCAGGGGATGGCCTTCGCAGCCCTAGGGAACAATCAAAATGACCTGAAAAAGCAGAGCACAATCGGTTAGAAGTCGGCTAACTGCTTCATGGCACGGTACAAATCAGTGGTCTGCGGCAGGATGGCATCTTCGAGGATAGGTTGGTAAGCGACGTAGGTATCTTTGGCAGCGACCCGCCGCACGGGAGCGTCGAGCTGCTCGAAAAGCTGATCTGCAATCCGGGCCGCGATCTCGGCCCCGTATCCCCAGCTCAGCGAATCTTCGTACGCGACGAGGGCGCGATTGGTTTTCCCTACAGAAGCCGCGATGGTCTCCCAGTCAAAGGGATTCAGAGTACGAAGATCGATGAGCTCGACCTTGATGTGATGCTCGCGCTCCAGTCTCTGCGCAGCCTGCAAGGCCCGTGGCACCACCGCACCGTAGGTGATTACGGTCAAGTCGGTTCCCGGCTGCACAATTTTTGCTTTTCCAAATGGAATCGTGTAGTCCGGTCCGGGATAGGGGGCCCGTCCGTAAGTTTCGCGGTAAAGCCGTTTGTGCTCGAGGAAGAGTACGGGATCGTCGCAGCGAATCGCAGTGCGCAGCAGGCCGGCCGCGTCGAGCGCGTTCGAGGGAAACACCACGCGCAGCCCGGGAATGTGCGTGAAGATGCTTTCACCGCATTGCGAGTGATAAAGCGCGCCGCCGGTTAGATAGCCGCCGATGGCCACGCGAATTACCAGGGGGGCCGAGAAGGCATTAGCGGAGCGCCAGCGGATCACCGGCAACTCGTCGCGCAACTGCATCATCGCCGGCCATATGTAATCGAAAAATTGAATTTCGACCACCGGTTTAAGTCCGCGGGTCGCCATGCCAGTAGCGCGTCCTACGATATTGGCCTCGGCCAGCGGGGAATTAAATACGCGATCCGGACCGAAATCGCATTGCAGGCCGAAAGTCAGCTTGAATACGCCGCCTTTGCCTTTGATCAGCTTCTGCTTCAGATATTCTTCGCGGCTGCAATCGGCCACATCTTCGCCAAAAATCACTATGCGCTCATCGCGGCGCATTTCATCCCGCAGCGTCGCATTGATGAGGTCAGCCATGGTCTTGGCCGGCGGAGCCGCCTTCTTGCCGTCGGTGGAATTCTCTGGCTTGGAATTATCGGGCCGGGCAAATGCGGGCTGGCTCTCAAAAACGGAAGAAGTGGGATCGAGGTCGGGAGAATAAACAAAACGCGTGACCGACTCGGGTTCGGGCTTGGGAGCGGCCAGCGCGCGGTCGACAGCATCCTGCAGTTCGTCTTCGACCTGCTTTTCGAGTTTGTTGATTCCCTTCTCGTCGAGAATGCCTTCGCGAATCAGGAACATCTGCATGCGGGTGATGGGATCGCGGTCCGCATCGCGCCGCCGCTCCAAATCGGGACGGTACAACCGCTCATCATCCGAGAGCGAGTGGGAGTAGGGCCGGATCACGTGCGCATGCACCAGCGCCGGACCTTTACGGGCACGGCAATGGGCCACCGCGCGCGTGAATGCGGCGTAGCTGGCGACGGGATCCGTACCATCTATTTCCTCGAAATGGAAATTAGGGAAACCGGCGACCAGGCGCGAGATATTTCCGCCGGCGGTTTGCACTTCAACCGGAACGGAGATGGCATACTCGTTGTCTTCGATACAGTAGAGAACCGGGAGCTTGTTGTTCGACGCCGTGTTGAGCGACTCCCAGAATTCGCCTTCGCTAGTGGTACCGTCCCCGAGCGAAACGTAGGTGACTTCGTCCTTCTGGAACTTCACGTCCTTGAACTGACGATAATCGCCGTTAGCCTTCTCGGCGGCGTGGGGATGGCGCGCAAAGTAGAGGCCGGCTTCCGCGCAACCCACGGCTTGCAGAATCTGCGTTCCCGTCGGCGAAGACTGGGTCACGATGTTGAGCTGCTTATACGCCCAGTGCGAAGGCATCTGCCGGCCGCCGGAACTGGGGTCGTCGGCCGCGCCTACGGCCTGCAGAAACATTTCATAAGGAGTCGCACCAAGCGTCAGGCACAGCGCGCGGTCGCGATAGTAGGGGTAAAACCAGTCGTAGCCTGCCTTCAGCGCGAAGCCGGCCGCCACGCCGATGGCTTCATGTCCCGCGCCGGAGATCTGGAAAAAAATCTTCTGCTGGCGCTTCAGCAGGATCTCCCGGTCATCAATGCGCCGGGACATATACATGATGCGATAGGCTTCGATGAGTTGCTGGCGGGTGAGGCCCTGGTAGGTCTTGCCCGCCCGCTTAAGTTCCTCGTCCGCCGTGGCCAGCTTGGGATCAGTTTTGGTGGTCGCCATCCATTTCCCCAAAAGGAGAGGCCAATACCTAGGTGCATTGTAAATCGGAATATAGGGTTCAGAATATACTGGATTCACAGTAGAAGTTACCAACGGGAAAGGTTTCAAAGTTTCAAGGTTTCAAAGTTGGATTGAAAGATAGCTTTTCTGCATCCGGGCCGCTTGGGACTTTAACCTTGAAAACCACTTTGAAACCTTCTTTAACCTTGAAACTTTGAGACCCTTGAAACCTTCTTGTGATCAAGTTCAATCGCA
>QIAS01000011.1:0-1377 GCA_003225615.1 Acidobacteriota bacterium
CTCGCAGTGACTGCCGTCCTCACTGGCTGTGCTTCCACCGGCGCGCCCCTGCCCCCTTCGCTTGAATTGCCCAGGCCACCCTCAGACCTCCGCGCCTCCCGCAAAGGGGATAAGGTAACCCTCGCATGGACCGTGCCGACAGAAACCACGGATCACCAGACCGTGCGCCACCTCGGCCCCACCCGCATCTGCCGCAGCAAGGAGCCCGCACTAATTCAATGTGGCACGCCAGTGGCTGAGGTGTCCGCTCCCAAACCATCCACCGCGCCGACCCAAAACAAGTCCACGCCGGCCAACCGAGCCACTTACGTCGACACCCTTCCGCTTGCACTCCGGCAAGAGGATCCCACCGGCCAAGTCACCTACGCCGTTGCAGTACTGAACGCCAACGGCCGAAGCGCCGGCTTGTCCAATCAAACCCATGTCTCCACCGTCCCAACTTTGCCGCCTCCCACAGATGTCAAAGTTCAGGTCGTCCCCAACGCCATAGAAGTGACTTTCAGCGGAATGCCGGAGCAGCAACCCCTCCCCGAAATCAGCCATCGCTACCGAATCTACCGGCGCGAAGAAGGTTCCGACCGCAACAACCCAGTCGGCGAGATGCCGCTGGAAAACGCTCCTCAGTTACGTTTCGTCGATCGCACTTTTGAGTGGGAGAAGACTTACGAGTACCGCGTAACGGTGGTGACGATTCTGTCCCGCCCCGATAAGCCAGCTGTAGAAGTGGAAGGCGACGACAGCTCAACAGTCAAAGTCACCTCTCACGATGTTTTTCCTCCAGCCGTTCCCGCCGGATTACAGGCGGTATATTCCGGCGAGGGACAACAACCATTTATAGACCTTGTTTGGGCCCCGGACACCGACGCTGACCTGGCCGGTTATAACGTCTATCGCAGGGAAGATGCTGGCCCGCCAATCAAACTGAATACAGATTTGGTGAAGACCCCCGCATACCGCGATAACAATATCCAGCCCGGCAAAAGGTACTTGTATTCCGTTTCTGCGGTGGACCTGAGAGGCAATGAAAGCCAGCGGTCTGAAGAGGCCAGCGAAGAAGTCCCAGAAACACACGTTAGCAATTAGCAATCAGCATTTGCACAATTGGCAGTAAACTTGTGCAGCCAAACCGAAAGCCAAGAGCGAAAAGCCAAAAGCCGCTTTCGATGAAATATTGCCGCTTCCAACTCGAAAACCACGCCCACCACGGGCTCGTCGAATCCTTAGCAGGCAGAGACGAAATCACCCGCCTCTTGCTCAGGCCGCCGGAAGAGGTCGGCGGCGAGATGGAAGATCTCCCCACCAGGCATATGCCTCATATTTCCTTAGAAGAAGCCACGCTTCTCCCTCCTGTGCAACCCTCGAAGATTATTTGCGTGG
>QIAS01000011.1:1466-5056 GCA_003225615.1 Acidobacteriota bacterium
TCGCAGCGTACCGACTACGAAGGCGAACTGGCAGTCGTGATTGCCCGCCGCTGCTACAAGCTTCCCGCCGAAGAGGATGTTCGCCCCTACATTCTCGGCTACACCGGCCTCAACGACTTCACTGCCCGCGACCTCCAGAAGAAAGACGGCCAATGGACCCGCGCCAAGGGCTTCGACACGTTCTGCCCCGTGGGTCCGCTCGTGAACGATGAAATCGATCCCTGGGCGGGAGTAGACGTTGAAACCCGTGTGGATGGAGAAGTGCGGCAACACGGAAACACGCGCGACTACATTTTCCCGCTGGATGCCGTCATCCGCTACATTTGCGAAGCGATGACCCTCTATCCCGGCGACCTCATCGCCACCGGCACCCCCGAAGGGGTCGGCCCCGCTGTCGCCGGCGACACGATTGAAGTGAGCGTTGCAGGCGTAGGCACACTGCGCAACAAGGTCGTTGATGAATAGTGCAGCTGAAAAAACTCACGAGTGGGTCAGCCCAAGAGCTGACCCACTATCGGATTAATCCAGATTAGTTCGATTAAGGCCCGAGCAGGTGTGTTTTACCACGCAGTAAACGTAAACTGATCGACCCAGGTGTAATAGGTATTCCCGGCCTGGTTCCCATCCATTTGGAAATGCACTCCGTAACTGTACGAGGAAGGCTTAGTAATCGGATAGAAAGACTTGTTCACCGCATAAGTAACCCCATTAAACGTAATCGACTGGAACACAGCTTTCCCGCTCGAAATTTGGGTGTTTACCGTCAGGTGATCCCAGGCTCCCGAGACAGGCCGCTTACAAGGAATACTGGTAGCTGACCATTTCGCTCCGGCCGTGTCCCACACGCTGAAAATGCCCTTATTGTAAGAACACTGCACCGAGAACTTGTACCACTTCGTGCCCACATGATGGTTGGAGGAGAACTCAACGCCTTGCGGATAAGACGGATTGCTGAGTCGGTAATGGGCGTCTAGTTTAAAGTTCATAATGCTGGAATTCGAACCCAGCAGGATCGGCCAGAGGCAGTTTTGATACTGCCCGTTCGGGCCCAGATAGAATTTGCCGGAAATACCATCCAGCGAGGGGCTGGAGCTCAGCGTAGGCTTGCTGCTGCAGGCCGGGGTGCCCTGGTCGGGATACAGATACCACCCACTCATCTCCTCGATGTTGCTCTTGCTCGCCAGCGGACTCGTACTCGAATACGTGGTGGCGCTTATGCTCGCGTTCGTGCTCGTGCTGGTGTTTACGCTGGTGTTCGGGCTCATGCTCGTGCTCGCAAGCTCACTTGCCGCGGGCTCAGTTCCCCCTGAGACATTTACCCAGCGCGAAGATGAAAGCTCCGTTCCATCGGACTGCACGCCCTTAACCGCCAGAAGATGGTTTCCTTCAGGTACCGGCACCAGGATATCCAGAGGGGTCACCGCAATTTCTTGCGGTATTTCTACGCTATCCACAGACACGCTGATCGAGGCAATTCGTACGTTCTTGGGAAATTCTGCAACCACGCGTACCGGAGAACTTACAGCGCGCTCGCTTGCAGGGGAAACGATGTTTACCCCTTCAGCCAAACCGTTAGCTGCTACCAATAAAAATGCAAACACCGCGACACCGGGCAATAAATTATTAGCTCTCACGCAACCTCCAGGATTTTTGGTGTCCGTACACCCTACCCGGTTCGGTGTTTCCGATCAAGGTTTTTATGTACTTCTGAGTAATTTTTTTAGAGGGCTTTCCGTTGCACTTCCGTAACCATTGAAACCTCTTTTCCGAATCTCTTTTCCGGCTTATGCTGTTTACAGCAAGCCGTCACCTTCAAGTGAATGGCTTCCTCCCACAAAATGATGGATCCGCTTCACCTTTACAGCCTCGTTTTGGGCGGAACAGGCGTCGCCCTCGGTGCTTATGCCTTGTTGCGCCGCAAGCCCAAATCCCCGGACGAACTGGAGCGGGTTCGCCGCGAATGGCTCAACCGGATCGGCCGCATCACCGACGGAACCGTGATTGACGTTCAGGAAATACCCGCCAATGGCCGCAGTTCCTCGACCATGCTCATCTACAAATACGACGTCGCCGGCGTCTCCTACGAGGCTTCACAAGACGTCACCTACTTGCGGCAATGGATTAATCTCCAGTCCTGTCGCCTGGGCCTCCCCACCTCTGTCCGCTACGACCCCCACAACCCCGGCAACTCTATGGTGATTTCAGAAAACTGGATGGGGCTGAGGCAGTAGCCTTCGAAGCACTCGGCATTCAGCACTCAACAATCAGACTTCTGCATCGAATGGCAGTCAATCTGACCAGTGCCTTCTCAAACGCATCAAGGCGCGTGCGGTGAAAAAGCAAGATACAAGATACGAATCTAGGAGAGTTGAGAAGTGAATGCTAAAGGCCAAGTGCTGAATGCTGAATGCTTCTTCTAGCTTCCCGCGGCAAATCCACCGGCATGCGCCACGGTGATGCGCAGGTATTTGTGAGGATTTACAGGAGTGTCGTTGATGCGCACTTCGTAGTGCAGGTGAGGCCCAGTGCTGCGGCCGCTCAAGCCAACATAGCCCAGCGTATCGCCGCGTTGTACTCGCTGCCCGGAGATCACAGCAAAATTGGCCAAGTGCCCATACCGCGTAGTAATGCCGTGCCCGTGGTCAAGAACGATCGCCCGTCCATAGCCCCCCATGAAGTCGGCGAACACCACCACACCGTCCGCCGGAGCCATAACCGGCTGACCAAAGCCTGCCGAAATGTCCACACCGCTATGGAATGCGCCTTCCCCGTTGAACGGGTCAATCCGCTCTCCGAACGAACCGGTTACCTGACCTTCGACCGGCCACAGGTTCGGCGCTGCTGAAGCCCGTAGCCAATCCGCGGTAGTCACATTCTTGCTCAAGCCGAGCGAAATGCCGATGGTCGCGGCTCCGCTCAGCGCCGTACTTTTCAAGGCAAATAGCTGATCGAGGGAGGAACTTACGTCGGCGTCCTGAAACTGTTCAGAGGTGGCAGTGACCAGTGGCTCTGATTTCAGTCCATACAGCGCTGAAACTTCGCTGGCCAGCGAGCCCAGCGAAGCCACTTGGATATCACGCTCCTTAGCGACCTGCTCCAGCCGCGAATAGCGGTTCCGCAGGTCTTCCTTTTCTGTCCGCAGCTCATTGTAACGCGACACTTTAAGCAGCATCCGCGCATACGAACTCGCGATCCCGGTCAGGCTCAAGAAGCCGATCGCCGCGCCCACTACAAACACGTAGAGGTAGTGGACGGGAATAGGAATCTTACGCAACTGCCCGTCGTCATCGCGCGCGACAAACAGAATGTAGAAGCGCTTTCTCAATATTCGTTAACCGTAGGAATCAGCAACGAATGCTTGCAGGCGGCCTGCGGTTACAGGAGCTCTGAACTTCGTTCTGACTCTGGGCTACGCCCCCACTTGGGGATGAGGCTTATGCGTGCCCACCTACCGGAACCAGGTAAGGCCTAAAACTCGTTGCTGCAATTCGAAGCGAATCCAGCACTTAGTTCGGCCAAAGGTGTATAGAACTTGTACAAACCGTAACAAAGTAGATGCTGGCTGTCAACGCCGCAAAGCCCCTTCGGCC
>QIAS01000012.1 GCA_003225615.1 Acidobacteriota bacterium
AGGTTCTCGCGCTCTTTGCGTTCCTCGTCCGAGTAGAAGCGCGCCTTCTCGAACTCGTGGTTCGCGATGGCGTTCTCCATACGGTGGACGATGAACTTAATCCGTTTCTGGACTTCGGTGATCTCTTCAGGTAACGAAGTCTGGCGGAGCTTGACACGAGCGCCGGCTTCGTCGATCAGGTCAATAGCCTTGTCCGGAAGAAAACGATCCGGAATGTAGCGGTTGGAATGCGAAACCGCGAAGTTGATGGCATCGTCCGTGTAAGTAACCGCGTGGAACTTCTCATAGCGGTCCTTGATCCCGAACAGAATCTTGGTTGCGTCGACTTCGCCCGGGGGCGGAACCTTCACGGCCTGGAAGCGGCGCTCCAGAGAGCGATCCTTCTCGATCGACTTGCGGTACTCACCGGGTGTGGTTGCGCCAATACACTGGATCTCGCCGCGGGATAAAGCCGGCTTCAGGATGTTGGCAGCGTCGAGCGAACCTTCGGCTGAACCTGCGCCAACCAGAGTGTGAAGCTCGTCGATGAAGATGATGGCGTTCTGCGACTCCATCAGTTCCTTCATGATGGTCTTGAGGCGCTCTTCAAACTGGCCGCGGTATTTTGTGCCGGCGACGATCAGCGAGAGATCGAGAGCCAGGATGCGCTTGTCGGCGAGGAAAGACGGAACTTCGCCGTCGGCGATGCGTTGTGCCAAGCCTTCGACGATGGCAGTCTTGCCCACACCGGGTTCGCCGATCAGCACCGGATTGTTCTTGGTGCGGCGGCAGAGAATCTGAACTACGCGCTCGAGTTCGCCTTCACGACCCACCAGCGGGTCGAGCTGGGTATCCATCGCGGCCTGGGTGAGGTCGCGGGAGAACTCGGCGAGCAGGGAAGACTCGCGTTGCCGCTGAGGCTGAGCTTTTTCCTGACTGGTGCGGGCCAGTTCTTCGCGAATACTTGAGAGACGCAGTCCGCGCTCATGCAGAATTTCCGCTGCGAAGCACTTCTCTTCGCGCAACAGGCCTAGTAACAGATGTTCCGTTCCAATGTGTTTATGAGAAAGCCGTTCTGCCTCTTCTGCTGCATACGCCAACACCCGCTTGCACTCATTACTCAAAGGGAGGTCGACCGAGGTCGAAACCTTCTCCCGGATAGTGGTATGTCCTTCAATCTGCTTGCGGATGGACTCCACTGAGGCATGAGAGCGCAGGAACCGATTGGTGAGAGCTTTGTCTTCGCGCAGCAGGCCCAACAGCAGGTGCTCCGTCTCTATATAGGGAGAACCGAACTGGCTGGCCTCGTAGCGCGCAAAGAAGATGACGCGCCGGGCTTTCTCCGTGTACCGTTCAAACATAAACGCCCTTTCGCCGTCGAGCTAGCCGGGAGACTGGGGCTAGTCTGCCACCCGACCACCCTATAGGCCCTCTATCGTCATTATGCAATCAAAGCACCATATAACCCAAGTCCCTGAGCCTGCTAGTAACCCACGGTCTCAGGAACAAGTGCCTTGCTTGCCGTCTTCTGCAGTTCGACTGCAACTACTTGCAGCCAGCCTGCAGAACCTGTCCTTTCTTGCGCTCCAATCCGATGCCGGAAAATGGCTACATTCATGTGGACGGCCGCTTGGACTTCCAAAATTCATATCTAAGCTGGCAGCGATTCCGGCGCTACTTCTTCCATCCTCCCTCGTTCCAGCCGCAAAACCCGATGACAACGGCGGGCAAAGGCAACATTGTGAGTTGCGATTAACGAGGTGAGTTGGTACTCGCGATGTAGGCGAGCAATCAATTCGAAAACCGAATCGGCCGTGCGGTTGTCGAGATCCCCGGTGGGCTCATCGGCCAGCAACAACTTGGGGCCGGTTACGAGCGCCCGGGCGAGAGCTACTCTTTGTTGCTCACCCCCGGACAATTCTCCGGAACGGTGATGAGAGCGTTTCTCTAACCCGACTTCACGCAGCCAGCGGGAAGCGTCCCCTTCCACATCGTGCCACGACCTTCCGCGCAACAGGAGGGGCATGGCTACATTCTCCAGGGCCGTAAACTCGGGAAGGAGGTAGTGAAACTGCCAGACAAACCCGATTTCGCGATTGCGAAAGTCAGCTGCCGCATCCCCGGAGAGAGAATTCAATCGCAAGTGGGCGAAGTATACGTCACCCGCAGAAGCGCTATCAAGAGCGCCCAGGATGTGCAACAAGGTACTCTTGCCGGCGCCGGATTCTCCGACGATGGCCACCAGTTCCCCCTGGGCCACTTGAAAGGA
Organism: Acidobacteriota bacterium; assembly: GCA_003225615.1. Taxonomy (GTDB): domain Bacteria; phylum Acidobacteriota; class Terriglobia; order Terriglobales; family Acidobacteriaceae; genus QIAS01. The sequence continues at coordinate 2,249 of QIAS01000012.1, forward strand.
CAAGTTGTCAAAGAGCACCAAGTCCGACTCGCCAGAGCGAAAGACCTTTTTCAACCGCTCAACACGCAGCATTGGCGCTATCCAGTTTAGATGCAACTCGGGTCTGTTTCGTTCCAGAGGCCCCAGTTGCGGCGCGGCTGCAATGTCCGCTGCCAATCCCATTAAAACACGGCGGCAGCCGGTTGTTTGTAGGGTCTCGTTTCCGGAGCCCTACTCGCAAAACTGTATACCCGTTCATTAACAACACAATGTGACGATGGTCACAATGGCACGTACGTGGGTGCGAGTGCACGCGCGCTCTGGTAGCGCCGCGGTCGCGGCGGCTAAGTGGCCGGCGAGACGCCGGCGCTACTCATAGCGCAGGGCTTCGGCGGGAAGAATGCGAGCTGCGGACCACGATGGATACAGCGTTGCTACGAAGGAAACTCCAATTGCAACTGCCGCGACTAGCAGGCCATCGAGAGGACGGGGTGCGAAAGGCACGTAGTCGATGGAATAGACCTCCGGCGAAAGGGAGATCAGGTGGTAGTGCCCTCCCGCCCAGGTCAAGGCATAGCCGAGGATCATTCCTACTCCCGTACCGACCAGCCCAATGAGCATTCCCTGAGCCAGAAACAGGCGCCGGACCTGCGATTTGCGTGTTCCCATCGACATGAGCACCGCAATATCCTTGGTCTTCTCCATGACCATCATGGTGAGGGAGATCAGGATATTCAGCGCAGCCACAAAGACGATGAGCCCGATGGTGATGAAGGTCACCAAACGTTCCAGACGCAAAGCATGGAACAAGGCCTTGTTCTGCTCCATCCAGTTGGTGGCCATGAAGCCGGGCCCGGCGTCCTGCTCCATGCGGGCGGCAATCTCTTTCGCTTTGTAGATATCGTCGACTTTGAATTCGATCACCGAGATCAGGTCGCCCAGTCCGAACAGGCTTTGAGCGTCGGTAAGACGTGTGAAGGCCCAGGAGGTGTCGTAGTCATAGAAGCCGGAGTTGAAGATTCCCGCGACGCGGAAACGAATGTACTTGGGGACCATGCCAAAGGGAGTGAGTTCACCCTGAGGACTCGTGACCAGGACGACTGAGCCCACCGCGGCCCCGAGTTCGTCGGCCATATCCTTACCGAGGATGATGGGAGGCATAGCGGCAATACGCTGCTGAACGGCGTTGAGCGCATCCGGAGGTTCGGACTCGCGGTTTTTAGTTGCCTGATCTGGTGCCAGGTTTGGAATCACCGGGGACGAGGAGGGCGGATTTTCTTCTAATGCCTGGGCGGAGCCTGCGCTCACTGACTTCAGCAGGTCGCTGACCTTGCGTTCATACTGCGGCAACATGCCCTTCAGGACAGCTCCACGTGCGCGCGGCCCACGCGAAATCAGGACCTGCTCATAAATGGCGGGAGCTGCCGCTGTGACGTGCGGTTCCCTGGAGAGCTTGTCGAGAAGGGCGCGCCAATCCTTGATGCCGTCGCCCTGGATTCGCATCAGGCTGATGTGGGCTGTCGAACCCAGCAGGCGATCCCGTAGATCCTGGCGAAAGCCGTTGTTGATGGCCAGAGCGACGATGAGCGAGGCAACTCCGGCGGCGACCCCGGCGATAGAAATTCCGGTGATCACGCCGATAAAAGCCTGGCGGCGCTTGGCACGCAAATATCGAGTTGCGACGAAAAGTTCGAAGCGCATGGGGAGCTATCAGCCGTCAGCTGTCAGCTTTCAGCAAAGACAACGCTCGATTATAACGAGTTCGCGGATCATCGCTTGACCGACAACGAGCTTCCAGAGGCAAAAACCGCAGAGCAGTTCGCGGAGAGCGCCCGTAAACGGGCTCAAGACTTACGCCATCTCGGGATCAATGCGGGGACATGGCCGCGATAAGCGACGTACTCCGCGCCGAATCTTTCTTCCAGTTCGCGGTCTTCCATGCGAATCATAATGGCACCGGTGAGCACCGCGAATGCAGTCAGAGCGAAATTCACCACCAAGCCAGACCCTATGCTCCAGGCGAGCATTTCGCAGAGGTGTCCGAGATAGACGGGATGTCGGACGCGGGCGCGGATGCCACTGGTTACGAGTCGCTGATCGTGGTGGCTGGCCTGTAGTTCCGGGAGGCCTCCGAGTTGCGCACAGGTGAAACGCTCACCTGCTTGTTTGTAGGTGTAAACGCCTGCACCGAATAGGACGAGCGCCGGAATCCAGGCGGAAGGCGAGTTGTAGAACCGCAGGTTCCGCCACAGAGAGGTGAGTGCAGCAAGGACCAGCCACATCCCGATCCAAAGTGATACAAGAAGTCGATAAGGCTCCTTGCGGGCTCGCCAGTAGTCAACTCGCGGGTGGATGAGAAGCCAAAAGGACGGTATCGTCGAATAGATAACGCACGCGAGCCAAGCCAACCTTTGCAGGAATACGTCCACCTGGGAATCTTAACAGCGGGAATTTCAGTCGTCCCTTCGGGGCTGGCTCGGTTGGCCAGTGTACCCGGCGCTGAAGCGCCGGGCTACTCTCACGACCTCCTCCGGGACTGACTTGTTGCTGTGCGGAGCGCCGGCGCTACCTAACTCGAATTAACGTTTTAGCCGTGCCCATGTTGTCGAAACGGTCGTAGGCACGGACGACGATGACGTGGTCGGTCTGGACCCGAGGAGTGGGCAGCGGCGTTGCTTTCTTACCTTTCGCCGGCGCAGCCGGAGCCGCACTCGGTTCCAGTTCCGCAAGGCTGATTTTGAAATCATAGTTTTCGGCCTTGTTGTCGGAAATCTGGTCAACCGGTTCCACCAGTTGCCAGTCCCCGGCGTCCAGAGAGTACTCGGCGCGCTTGATTGGTGAGAACGAGTCAATTGCATGAAAGGCAACGTGCAGGCCACCGGACTCGGCGGTCACGCCTAAGCCCTGAATTTGCGGTGGGGTCGTGTCCACTTCGAAGCGCGAGCTTTCTTTGTCGGCGCTCAGGGCTTCACCGGGAGAGTGCGAAGGGCTGTCGGAGGCGACAATCTTAATCGAGTAACCGCCATCCGGAAGCAGGCCGGCGTCGAAGGTGTAGTACTTGTCGGTGAGATCGTCGGCAAGCAAGAGCCAGCGGGATTCGCCATCTCCCCGGAAGTAGACGGCGTAGACGAGTTGGTCGTCATTATCGTCGTGGGCGTTCCATTTCACGCTGATCGCATCGCGGTCCTTAAAGGGTGCAGGCGGAGGCAGAGTGCTCATGTCGACATTGGGTTGCTTGGCTATCTGGGGATAACGCATCGCGGTAAGCACCGTGACGTCCTCAATTTCCGGAGCAACGTTCTTAGGCAGATAGTTGATGCGAATGCTGTCGAGGCGGGGCGAAGGATTTCCGGCGTGGAGCACAGCCTTCCACTGGATGAAGCGGGCGGCGGGAACGATGAGGAGAGGGTTTTTCTGTAGGTCAACCGGCTGCCACGAACTCCAGTTGCGGTCGGGATTGTCGACGTTACCGCTACGGGCGAACAGCTCGATATTGCCGACGCCGCGGAATTCTGCGCGTCCCCAACGAGAGAAGTTACGGGCATCAAAGATATCGCTTTCGTACGTGCCTTGCGACGTGGCAGCAGGGCCAATCAGGAACAACTTGCCCAGATTGCTGGTGGAGGCATAAAGGCCTCCGCCGGGAGCCTTGGCAAACGCGGTGACCTGGCTGGCGCCTGCCTTGATCAGGTCAATGTATTCGTCAGTTCCGGTAATGGCGAAGATGTGTCCTCGATTGCCGGTCCCGGCGAGCAGATTG
>QIAS01000013.1 GCA_003225615.1 Acidobacteriota bacterium
AAACGTCACACTGATAAGCGAATCGAACAAGGCCAGCGAAGTTGCCGCTGAGGCGGCTGGCACGCAACTTCTCATTCTGGTAAGCGAATGTTTCGCAGGGATTACCCGCATGTTAAAGGACGATTAATTCTTGCGTTCTGCGGGAATTGGGAGATTTTCGAGCCGATTTATGGGCTTGTTTTGCGCTTAGGAGGGTGGCGCGCGGTGTGGCCTTCAATCAGGCTGACGAGTTCTTCGGCAAGGTTGGTCGCATGGTCGCCCGCGCGTTCGAGGGCTTGCGCCATTAGTAGAATCTCAAAGAGAAGTGGGTCTTGCTGCACGGTGCTGCCGCTCAGGCCCTCTTTGAAGAGTGAGCGATAGATTCGGTCGATATCGGCATCCGCGCGCAAGACCTTTCTTGCGCATTTTATGTCGGGTGATACGAAACCCTCATGGATCTGCTCGAGCATGTCGTGCACTAGGGCGGTCATCTGTCCAAGACCTTCTACAGCGCTGCGGGCGAGCAACTCGGGACGGGATTGCAGGCGCTGCGCTACCCCGAGCACGAGGTCTCCAATCCGCTCCAGATCGGTTATGGCTTTAAGGCTTGATAACAGTTGACGTGCTTTCGGTTCACTGACCTGGGTTATAGCGGCCGGCATGTGTTCATCGATGTAGCGCTCGATCTGGTCCAACTCTTTTTCGCAATCGCGTATGGCCAGGAAAGCCATGCGAGAAGATTTTCTGAGGAAGTCCAGCAGGTTGAAGGTCGCATCTCTCGCAATGAGACACGCCTTCAGGGTCAGGCCGGTCAGCTCATCGGAGCCGTGAGTTATTAATAGCGAGTTCTTCCTAGTCCGGTTACTACGTCTTGACGCGTGCATGAATGTGGCAACGAATTTTAGACATCACACATGAAAGGATTGTTAAAAATGGGAGAATATTGGGGAGTTTGGTTACCAGCGATATATCGCTGCACCAATTTTAGTGCAAAATTCATCGTAGTTTAACAAGCGTGCGTTAGAAAAGAAGCATGAAAACGCCGTGCTTCGACACGGTGATCCTATCGGACCTGCACTTGGGTTCCGAGGTAAGCCGTGCCCATGCCGCCTTACGAATGTTGAAGGCGATCTCCTTTCGCCGGCTGATCCTACTGGGTGACATCTTCTGCGATCTGAACTTCCGACGGTTAAAAAAAGAACATTGGCACTTTCTGGGTTACATCCGCAGGCTCTCCAATCCCAAGCGGGACATCGAGGTGGTTTGGGTAGAAGGGAACCATGATCAGGGTCTTTCGGAAGTGATGTCTCACCTGGTGGGCATTGAAGTCTTCCAGGAATACGCCTGGGAATTTTGCGGGCGGCGCCACCTGGCAATTCACGGACATCAATTCGACCGCTTCGTTGTGAATAATCTCCCGCTGAGCAATTTTCTTACGCTCATTTATTTGCAAGTTCAGAAGTGGGATTTCGGATCGAGACGGATGGCGCGTTTTCTCGATCATTTGGACACGGCCTGGCTGCGTCTATCGAGCAAGGTCGCATCTGGCGCATTAGCTCACGCTCACGCGCGAGGTGCAGACCGAGTTTTCTGCGGCCACACCCATGAGGCTACTCAGCTGAAGCGGAATGGCGTCGAGTACTTCAACACCGGCAGCTGGACCCAGGCGGCTGCCACTTACGTCACGATTGATGAACAGGGGGTGAAGATCCATGAATACGATGAACGAGCTGACGATTGTGATTCCGGCGAAGAACGAAGCGAGGTTGCTTCCGCGATTGCTGAACTCCTTAGTCCTGCAGGACTACCCGCCGATTTCGAGTACGAAGGTGTATCTGGCTGATGCCGGTTCCACCGACGGCACTCCCGAGATTGCTCGAGGTTATGCCGAGTGGTTGGATATGGAAGTGATTCCGGGAGGACTGCCCGCGGTGGGCAGAAATAACGGCGCTCGCAGGGCACGTACGCCATACGTGCTGTTTATTGACGCGGATATCGAGCTTGCCGATCCCAGTCTGGTGCGCAGGGCAGTCGAATTGATGAAGCGAAGGAATTTGCATTGTGTAACTACGAACATTGCTTGTCCCACAGGCACGCTGATGGATCAAATGTTATACACCGGCAACAATATCATGCAGTATCTGTCCCGCCTCTACAGGCCTTTCAGTACTGGCATGTTCATGCTGTTTGACAAGGCCAGGTTTCAGGACCTCGGAGGCTTTCACGAGCAGGCGCTGTACGCAGAAGACTACCTGCTAAGCCAGAAGGTTGCACGTAACCGGTTCGCGATCGTGCCGGGCAGCGTGCTCACGACAAATCGCCGCTTCAAGAAAATGGGGCACTTCAAGTTGACGCGGCTTTTCCTGAGCACCGCCTTACATACCTGGAATGAAAGCTATTTTCTGCGGGACCACAAGTATTGGCACTCGGGAGCCTGAAGAGATTCACTTGGGCACAGGACTGAGGGCAGTCGGGTAATACTGCTGGATCATCTCCTGGGAGAGCTCATTGCTGCGCGCAATGGCTCCGTAGAGACGGCCGCTGTTGCGGATTGCTCGATCCTGAGTTTTTGGATCCAGTGCCACTAATCCAAATCGAAGTCCCCACCCTTCGCTCCATTCGAAGTTATCGGTGAGCGTCCAATGAAAATATCCCCTAACGTCACGGCCTTCGCGGATCAGACTGTGCAGTTCCTGAACAGCGTTTACAATCAGCCACGGCCGGATGCGGTCCTGGGCGTCAGGCACACCGTTCTCCAGAATGTAGATGGGCTTGCCTAAGCGGGAGACGCGCTCTACCGCGACCCTGATCGCCTGTGGATAAGCTTCGCCATAAGCACTGTCAAATCCTTTATCACCCTGCGGAACATGATCCGGCACGAATACTCGTCCGAATAATTGAGTGGCACACTTCAGATCAAAAGCAACATGAAAGCGGCTGTAAACGTTTAAGCCGACGAAATCGCACATGCCTCGGGCGCCGGCGGCGTTGCCGTCTGCCAGGTTTAGAGGAAAGCACAGCCGTCCTTGCTCGATCAAACGAAGGAAACTCTCGTTGAATAGTTCACTGAGCAGTGCCGCTACCCATCGGTCCAGTGCAGAAGAGGGATTTGATGCCTGAAACACAACGTAATTGTGGGCCCATCCTACTTGGGCTCCGGGCTGAAGCTCATGAATCGCACGGTATGCGCGGATGTGTGCGCGTGCGACGGCGCCGATTATTCGCAGTGCTGTGATGATTTGGCCTTTTTTGCCGGGAGGGAACTCGCCAAGAGCGTAGCCCAGGGACGCGAAGACATTCGGCTCATTGAATGTGACCCAGTTCTGACATAAGTCGCCTAAATCGCGAACTACCCGGCGAGCGAAGCGTTCGAACAACTCCTCTGCGTCCTTGCTGACAAAAGCGCCTTTATTTTCAAACCACAGGGGATGAGTGAAGTGGTGCAAACAAATCATTGGCTGGATGCCCCGCTGAAGAAGGCCTTGCAACATTTGGCGATAGCGTTCCAGAGCTCGGGAATCCCATTGATCTTCCTGCGGCTCAATCCGGCTCCACTCCACAGAGAGGCGTAAAGCATTGACGCCGATCTCCTGAGCCAAATCAAAATCACGTTCGGCGTTGTTCCACCAGTCACAGGCTCGACCGCAACGGTCTCCGGACTTGATTCGGCCCGCGGCTTCCCACGCGGACCATTGGCTGTTATCGCTTGCTCCCTCGACCTGATGAGCCGCTGTGGATACGCCCCAGAGAAATCCCGCGG
>QIAS01000014.1:0-6175 GCA_003225615.1 Acidobacteriota bacterium
CAAACCGCCATTCATTACTCGGTTTCTCTCGCAAATCTCAACGATCACCTCGTCGCTGTCACCATTGATTTGCCCCCAGGAAGCCCCGAGCGCGACCTGCAGCTTCCGGTGTGGAACGCGCTTTACCAGGTGCGCGACTTCTCTCAATTCGTGACTACGGTGGAAGCCAGGAACCCCCTGGAACGGCCGCTCGAGGTCCGCAAGCTGAACAAGAGTTTGTGGCGCGTGAGTGGAGCGGATACCGGCGCGCAAGTGAAGTATCAGATGTTCGCCGACGTGAGCGGTCCGTATGGGGCGCAACTTGATTCATCGCACGCGTTTTTCAATCTGGCTGAGATTCTCATGTACCCGGTGGATGCCCGGTCCTCGCCGACGGTGCTGCACATCGGGGATGTGCCGCGATATTGGAAGATCGCTACCGCACTGCAGCGGACTTCGCAAGGGGAATTCGAGGCCGAGGATTATGACCGGCTCGTGGATTCTCCTGTGGAAATAGGCTCGTTTCAGGAGTCCGATTTCGCGGAAGGTGGCGGGCATTATCGCGTGGTCGTGGATGCTGACCCGTCGGATTACGTGATGCAGAAGGTTGTCGCTGCGCTGCGGCCCATTGTGGCTGCCGCGACCACCTGGATGAATGATCGGCCGTTTGACAATTATTTATTTCTCTACCACTTTCCTCGCGAACCCGGCGGCGGTGGAATGGAGCACGCGTATTCCACCGCGATTGAAGTGAATGCGCAGTTGCTGGCGGATAATCCACTGTCACTGGCCGATGTGACGGCACATGAATTTTTTCATTTGTGGAACGTGAAGCGCATACGGCCGCAGTCGCTCGAGCCGGTGGATTACACCTTACACGAAGGAGAATTACACCACTGCTCTTTGGTTCAGCGAAGGTGTAACCAGCACGGTGGAAGATTACATTCTTCTGCGGGCGGGGCTGCTGGATGAGCGCCAGTATTTCAAGCGGCTGGGGGAGCAAATCACCACGCTGGAGCGGCATCCGGCACACTTGAAGCAATCGGCGGAAGAGTCAAGCTTGGATGCATGGCTGGAAAAATATCCGTATTACCGGTCGCCGGAACACAGCATTTCTTATTACAACAAAGGCCAGTTGCTCGGGGTGATGCTCGATTTGACGATGCGGGAGGCGAGTCATGGAGCGGCGTCGCTGCGCGAGGTGTTTCAATGGATGAATCAGAATTATGCAAAACAAGGCCGCTTGTTTGCGGACTCTGCCGGCGTTCGGCAGGCGGCGGAAGCGGTTAGCCATGCGGACTTGGGATTGTTCTTCCAAAAGTATGTCGTCGGCACAGAGGAAATTCCCTGGGATAATTTTTTCAGCGGCGTTGGCGTGCGTGTGGTGAAGAATCAGACGACAGCAGGCGATCCGGGCTTCACTGCAGCCCAAAACTTCGATGCTCCGGCCGTGGTATTGACGGTTAAGGCAGACAGCGAGGCGCAGCGCGCGGGATTGATGGTGGGTGATGCCATCCTCGAACTGAACGGGCGAGCGACGGCTTCCGATTTTGGGGAGCAACTCCAACTGATTCCCCGCGGGACCATGCTGCGGGTGCGAATACGGCGCGGCCGTGAAGAGCGCTCGCTGCGGTGGAGAGTGGGCAACAAGGAAGAAGTTGAGTTCGTGTTGCAGGATGTGGAGAATATCACGCCGCAGCAGAAAGCTCGCCGAACAGCTTGGTTGGCGGGGGAATCGCAAGGAGAGATGCGTCCGTGATCCGCACCATCGTGATGCTGGCCTTCTGGTCGGTGATGTTGCCGCTAGCCGCGCTGGTGTGCTTTCCGTGGACGTTCATCACAGGGAACGTGAATTTTCTCTATCGCGTGGCGATGTGGGGGGCGTGGACTGGGGTGCGGTTGGCAGGCGTGCAGGTGCGGACGGTGGGATTGGAGCGGTTGGATCCGAACCGCACGTATATTTTCATGTCGAACCATGCGTCCAATATTGATCCGCCGATTCTGATTCCGCTTATTCCGCGGCGCACTTCGGTGATGGCCAAGAAGGAGCTGTTCAGCTATCCGATTCTAGGCAAGGCCATGCGCTTGGGCTCGCTGGTGCCGGTGGATCGCGGCAATCGGGAGGCGGGCATCGCGGCGGTGCATACGGCTTCGGAGGTGATTCGGCAAGGCATCAACATGACAATTTACGTGGAAGGCAAGCGGTCTTTCGATGGAAAGCTCTTGCCATTCAAAAAGGGCCCGTTTTATCTGGCGCTAGAGGCGGGGGTACCGGTGGTTCCGGTAACAATTGCAGGAAGCCATTACGTGATGCCTAAGCGGAGATTTGCGATCAAGCGGGGGTTGGTGACGATCATCTTTCATGATCCGATTGAGCCGAAGGATTTCGGGGATCGCGAGTGTCTTATGGAAAGTGTCCGGGGGCTGATTGACGGCGGCTTGCCAGAGGAATTTCAGGGAGAAAAAGCCCAAACCCGAAGGACACCAAGGATCACGAAGGAACCGTGAACGGCTGAAAGGTTCCCTTCGTGCGACTTCGTGTCCTTTGTGGTTTACGCTTTTTCCGACTTCGCGCGAACTGCTTTGGCGATTTCGGGCAATTTGTTGAATACGGCAGAGCAGCGCAGCCAAAGCTTGTTGTCGATGGCGGGATAGCCGCTGACTACCGCGCCGGCCGGAACATCGTTGGGAATCCCACTCTGAGCTGTGGCGATAGCGCCGTCGCCGATTTTGCAGTGTCCGGCAACTCCAACCTGTCCGGCGAGAATCACTTTATCGCCAATTTCAGTGGAACCTGCAAGTCCCACCTGCGCGCATAAAAGCGCGTCCTCTCCAACCCTGGAGCCGTGCCCTACTTGGACAAGATTGTCAACCTTGGCGCCTCGGGCTACATGCGTTTCACCCACACTGGCACGGTCTATGCAAGCGTTGGCCTGGACCTCGACATCATCTTCAACCACCGCCGGGCCGGATTGGACGATTTTGTTCCAGTGGCCAGAATCATCTTTGGCAAAGCCGAAGCCGTCGGCCCCGATGATGACCCCGTTTTGGAGGATGACATTGCTGCCGATGCGGCAGTGCTCGCGGACGACGGCGTGGGCGTGGGCGAAAAAGTTATCTCCGATTTTAGCTCGCTGGTAAATAACAACGTGGGCGAGCAGCACGGCATTTTTTCCGATTTCGACGTGTTCGTCGATGAACACGTAGGGGCCGATGTGCGCATCAGGGCCGACTTTCGCGGTGGGGTGAATGACCGCAGTTGCATGCACTCCTGGGGCGTATTTGGGGGGGTGGTAAAAAAATTCGATGGCGCGGGCGAAGGCGAGATAAGGATTTTTGGAGCGCAGCATGGCCGTCGCGATGGCGGGGAAGTCCTCCGCGACAATGACGCCGGAGGCGCGGGTAGTGCGGGCGGCAGCGTCATATTTGGGATTGCCCACAAATGCTATCTGGCCGGGCGCGGCTTCTTCGATTCCCGCGACTCCGGTTATTTCCGTGTCGGGGGAGCCGTTTTCCAGACGAGCGTTCAGGGCGGAGGCGATTTGTGCGAGTTTCATAAGTGAATTCCCGCGGAGGCGGGATGTTGGGGTGATTCTAATGGAGTGGGACAGGTTTTGGCTGGAGCCGACTAGTTTCTGGTTTGTTTGCTGGTCTAGGAGTTGCCCACTTCGATTTCAGGCCCAGTAGTCGCGGGGCTCGCTTCGCTCGCTGGACGGGCCGAGAGAGCCTGCCCTGAGCGGAGTCGAAGGGCGCCCGTCCCCCCGTGGTTCGTGCTGCTCGGCGGCTTATAGTTTCGCAGCGATCTTGCGGCCTAGCTCTGCTCCTCGGGTGTGAGTATCGGGTACGTATATGGTTTCGAGCGAGATCATGCTGTCTCCCTTGAGCACGTATAAAGCGTGACCGAAGGAGCCGATCATGGCATGGTCGCCCACGCCGGAGACATCTTCAAAGCCGGGAACGACAGACATGGTGGCACGCAAGGGTCCCCACCCGGTGCGTCCGAAATCCCGCTTTATGGTGAAAGCGAATACCCGGCCATCTTTGTCGGGCTGTGTCATGCCAAGCGCCTTTACCATGCCCTCCATGTCTTTCGTGTCCTTCAGAAGGGACAGCGGATTGTCGGATTTCGACTCTGGCTGCTGGGCGCCATGAGCTGATTCTTTGCGTGCCTCTTCGATGGCCATGCGCTGCAATTGAGTGAAGGCGGCAGGATTGGTGTAGTAGGCGCAGCCAGGATCGGAGCCCTCCGTCATTTCTGTAGTCTTTTCAATCGTGACTCCCAAGACCTGTTGTAAGTCTTCGCGGGAAAGCAGGGCGCAGGAGTTGCCTTGGGTTGCGTTTACCTGATCCGACGAGCTGGGTCCGGTGTAAGTGGCGATCCTACGCTTGACCCGGTAAACGCCATAGAAAGTGGCAGCCAGTCCCATGAGGAACATCAGAAACACAATGCCGCCTATCAGCAGGAGCGCTTTGCCAAACCCCGAGCTTTTTTGTGGGTTGCGCGGCGGACTGGGGCGGACGGGGCGCACTGGGAGCTTGGGCGCGCTGGCCGCACTTTACGCAGAATGGGCCGGTGAGCGGAGCACCGCAGCTGGTGCAGAAACTTGGCATGGCTCCTCCTTGCCTACCGATGCAGAGCGCGAAGTTGTGAAGCAATCTCTTTGTGGAGTTTGAGGGACCTGCGCCTCCAGCAAAGGAAGAACATTTTACTCTCGATTGTCAACCTGGTTTTGAGTGCGAGCAGGCACCCGTGCGTAGCAACTACCGACGGCTCTGGTAGGCTCGCTTGGCTTGCAGGGACGGGCGAGGCCCGCCCGTCCCCACGTGGCCGATCTTTACTGCACTTTAATCCAGAACGGAGAGGATGGGATGCCGTTGGCAACCACGAATAATTGGCTCACGCCCTTCTCCGCGGTTGCCGGGACATCGAACTGGGTGGAGACTTTTCTGCTGCCGGTGGCGACGGCCATGGTGCTGTGGTTGTGCGTGCGGCAGTAGAAAACGTGGCCCGTCGCTTGGTTGACGATTCGGACCAGGGGGAAATTAGTAGCCGCCTGGAAATCGTCGCCGTAAGCAGCTCCCTGCGAGAAGCCGTTCAACTGCGTGCAGGATACGGTGTAGGTTTTGCCACGTCCGACAGTAGTGGGTGCGGAACTAATAGTGGGCGCCCATGCGGGATTGGGAGCACCGAGAGGAGTGAAGACCTCAACGTTGGTGCTGAAGTCGGTGAACAATATTTGTCCGCTGGGCAGAACGAGCAGATGTCCAACGAACGAGGCATCTTCGAGCGCACTGGCAGGCGTATTAGTTAGGCTCAGACTGTTGCCATTCCACTCGAAGAACTGTCCGGCGGGAGGATAGAACCGGCTCGGGCTGGAGAAAATCAAGACATTGCCATTCGGCTCCAGCGCCGCAGGGCCATCCGCGCTGCCGTAGGCGGCAGGAAAATCCGGACCTGCGGCCCATGTTCCGGTGTGCGAGTTGTAGATTGCCGTGTGCCCGGGTCCGCAAGTATTGGCTCCCGTCGCAAATACCGTCCCGTCGGGCCGCAAGACCGCAGGGCCGACTTCATAGGACGCTGCAGTTGACCCGCCGCAGGTTCCGGTGGCTGGATCGTAGAGCTCAGAATTTGTTCCGGCGGCATCGTACTGAAAAACGTAGGCATCTACGGTCAGCACCTTTCCGCTGGGCAGCAGAGTCCAACCTTCCTCGTCGTTGATGTCGAACTTGCCGGCGCCCGTGGCGGTCCAAGTCATGGTGCTGGGATTAAAGAGAGCTTGTTCTTTGGTGCAGCAATTTGCCTGCATGTAGGTGCCATTGGGAAGCACGACGGTTTGGGCGTCGCCGATCGTTGTCCACCCTTGTGGGGGTTGGACGGGTGTCCAGCTATTCTTGCGCGGGTCATAGAGGGCACCCTGGTTGGTCCAAACAGCATTGCAACTTCCGGTAGCGCAGTTATACTCACCGCCCTCGATCACCACTCGGCCATTAGGGAGCACTACGGATCCAAAATACAGCGGGGCGTAGCCGCTGGGGAACGGTGCCACCTGTGTCCAGGTGCCGTTGACGTAGCTACCATTGGCATCGGGTGTGAGCTTGTACCAGGAACTGTAGTCGGTGCCGGTGCACGTCAGGCAGTTTGGTTCTGAATGCGCCAACACCGTGCCATCGGTCAACAGGAGCATGGCACCCGGAT